>JBBTTQ010000139.1:0-11533 GCA_038064175.1 Patescibacteria group bacterium | reverse complement strand
CAAATACGCCCATTCCGCGAGGGCAGGCTTGGAGCCATATGTCCGAAGCAATCGATCCGCTGTGCGCTCCGCGTCTTCGGGCAACGCAAATTCATCAATGTTCTTTCCCAAAATCCTCTGCAAGACATCCTCGGGATCCTTGCGATTTGGGTATCCGTCATCCGGATTGCCCGATACTGCCGGAAATGTTGGTTCAGAGGGCATAGAAAGGTTTCTAAATATTATACCATTCTTTCAGAAGATTTACCACATACCGTACGCCGATATCCGGTAGCTGCTCGATACGCTCGATTGTCCTGCCATCCGGAGCGTAGACAGCTTCCATAGCCCTGCCTGCCTCGGTCATTCCAAATCCTCCGGCCACTATGCCTTTGCTCCGAATGCGCTCAAGTTCTTCACGCACCAAGCCCGCCTTATCACTTCCGCCGTCGGCGAACATGAGCACGGCACGGTGCATTTTGGGATCTTCCCAAGAGGGTGATTTTTCCATCTCTTTCTGCAGCATCTGCAAGGCAAGATGATCCGGTGTTCCCTTATCAGCGCAGTCGTCCAGGACACGGTAAAGCTTCACCTGTTCAGGAGGGCCCCACTGCTCCGTTAGTGGAAGGATAATCTCGTTCTCTTTGCCGAATGTGGCAACGCAGATGCGTACGGGCATGGCATGTTTCAATTTTCCGGCTCTCTTCATTTCCAAAACGTTCTGCATGACGCTATCGATAAAAAGAAATACCGCATCACGCTGCGCGTCCTTCTTGCGCCGACCGGAAGCAGGATCCACATCATTCATCGATTGAGACCTGTCCGCTCCAATATACAGTTCATAGCCGCCAAAACTCCGTTCGACTTTTTCTTGCTGCTGCGGGACGGTGAATGCGAGCGGCAGCGGATCGTGGCTGCGCTGGGCAATGGGGATTGCAATGATTGAATCGTCGTCAATGTCGTCACCTATGTCCGGAGGAACTGGCCCGGAGTACACCTGCTGCACGGTGAGATTTTTCTTGACCGCCTCATGCCATACACGGCGGCACTCTTCAAGAACACTGCCATGTCGCTGCCGGAGTGTTTGAATTTTCTCCAGAACTTTTTTTGCCTCGTCGAGGCTACAGTTTGCTTCTTTCGCGTAACGAGTAATCGGATCTTCCTCTCGCTGCTCGCGACGCTTCTCCGCATCTTCGATTTCTTGACGCAATTTCTCCAAATCATCATCGGATAGCAATTCCGCGTCCTGCTCACCGTAGTCGCCTTCGGGACGCGGCTCCAGATCTTCCTCTTGCTGTTCTTCGTCGACATTCGGATCCCCCGCAGGAGTCGCATCGAGACGCACCCAGTGAAGTGCCTGTGGATCCCACACCTCCAACCACGCATGGCGGGTACCGCCGTGCAGGACGGCGCTCCCTTCTTTCGTCTGGGAACTGATGCTGTGCCCACCCACCATTCGTACCCGCAGATCTGCCTGGTGCAATACTTCGGAAGCCAAAGTATTTGCTACATCACAGTCCGCTTCTTTGTGTTCCCATATCTGCGCAAAGAACTGCACGGGATCGCTGCGGTACAGTTGGCTCAGTTGCTCGTTGTTTGAATACGTAAGGCCTCTCCGCACAGAGGCGACGATTGCCCGTGCCCGTTCGATGGGCGGCATGTTGGCACTTCTGGACTCTTGTACCAACGACTGCAACTCGTCCGGCAACGTCGCCATACCTCTCTGCGATTCAGAAGGCGGCGAGGTATTGGGTGTGTGCGACGTCATTTTGGCGATGGACCATTCACATACTTGTGATTCCTCCGCATCATTGCGCAGATACCACACACCGTATTGATCCTGAAATGTCGTGAGGCCCTGCGGCAGGGAACTCGGATCGATGGCGAACTGGTATGGCAGATCCACGGCTTGCGGCTTCTCTGCTTGCAGAAACCCGCGCATGGCACGGCGTGTTTCCGCTACGGTGGCCGCCTCGGAAACGCTACTGAGTGTTCGCTCCAGCGCCCGCCATTCCAGTGCAGCCGGATCCCACTGCTCGCAGACAAGTCCCCGGTAGTACCCTCCGTACGCAGGATGGACGATGTATTCCCCCTCGGTGATCTCCTCCTTGCCCTTTTGCATCTCATCCATCGTCGGCACAATTTTATCTTCATCATCGAGGGTCACAAGTTCCGTTTCCGTCATCGGAGCCTCCTGATCTTGCGCCAATACCCATTGTAATCTCGGGGCCAGCCTTGCGTCGTACCACTGGTGTTTCAGAGAAAATCCATAATCCTTGCTCCCGAGGATACGGTAGACATTCACTTGTGCATTCCCGGTGTCTTCGGCTTGCAACGGCTGAAGGATGCGCTGCAGGCGAGGATCCAGCTCTGCTATCTGTGTGCAATCCTTCTCGGGCTGCATGAGCAGCTGTTGCACCGCCTTGAGAAATTGTCGCGTGAGAGGGGGAAGCGCGGGATCGATGCGAACTTCTTTTCCGAGAATGGCACCCTCAAGAACAGTACGCACGAAACCCGGGACTTCCTGTTTCCACCGTTTGTATTGCTCGATGTCGTCGGGGGATTGGAATAACTTTCCCAATCTACTTTCTTGTGGAGTGGCAATATCACCTGCTTCTGCGGGTTCTGATCCAGGATCATCGCCGAAACTCGGACGTAGAGAAGGCATGAGCAGTTTGCGGATTCTATAACATTACATTTTACCATAAAATTAGAGAAAATTGAATAGAAAACGGCAAAATCTGCCTGTCGTCATCAGCGCTGAAATGCGCTTGTACTTCTGTTTTGAAGGGAAAAGTGGGGGTCAGTGGCTCCTCTTTTTTCGCGGTTTCTGCGCCGCCTTCCGCTGACGCTCACGCTGGAAAGCGGCGACGTCGCTCTCCAGAAAAACTTTTCCCGTGGAGATGCGCTGACATCTCATTTTTCCCGTATCCACCAAAAAGTCGATGTACTGACGGGAAACCTTGAGATATTTCATCGCATCCCCCATGCCCATGAGTTTGGGAAATTCGTGCATAGCGTAACAGGCTTGACCTCTTACGCTATCGCCGACATTGTTTTATAGCAGCTGCTATATAGCAGTATAAAATTGGACAATGAAGGGACGCCGCGTGACGTGTGAGTCGGTAGCGGCTTCCTTCGGAACAATATGAGATCAAATTTACAAATCGTCACAGTTATACAATTTGGAATCCTCACTCAAGAAAATCAGGAACATCTGCGTGAATTTTTCTCTACAGCTTGCACAAAAACCAAGGTCACCTCAGAAAAGTGTACGACTGATCACCTTCGATGCTATACTTTTCGCCATGCCTGTTTCCGTCTCAGAAAAATCACAGCCCTTCCGTCCTTCCACACTCCTGACCAGGGATTGGTTCGTCGATCACTGCAAGAAGCATGGACTTATTGTATCGCTCAAGGATCTTGAGGAACTTCACCGTCTCGGTATTCTCTTTCCTGCTGTACGGCTTGATCTCTTTGCCGTCCCCTTCCGGAAAATCTTTGCATCGTTCGACGGTGTGAAGGAGTGGCGGTTTGTATACATCGATCACACCGACCGTTTCGAAACGGAGGCAATCGAGATTCAGATGTACTACTCGACAGAATCGATCTCCATTCACGGGGACGACTGGCTCCGGTTTCATGATGCAAGTGCGATCAGCTACCCCTCGCAGATGCCGTACTTCGTATGGGAGAAATGCCGTCATACTCACTTCACTCCGAACAAAGCGGAAGCAGAAGGAACGTATGAACTCTTCTATGACCGTCGCCAACTTGTAGCGCTCCAGTACCTGCGTGAACACCTGCGGCACTTCAGCGACTTCTCGCCGCTCTCGCTCGGAAAGTCAGCTGAATTCCTCCGCGAGAAAATGGAGGAATTCAACCGCCTCCTTGCCTTCATCCTTGCAGCAGAGCGTTCCTACAACTTTGCTGGACAGACCGCCCGGAAACGTCACGAAGAAATGTGCAAGGAGTTCGGCGAGGAGAACGTTGAAAACGAGTGGAACCTCTATCGTGAGGGGCTCTTCCTTCCTGCCATCCGAAAGTGCGCGAAGCGACTCCTGAAACAGCACCGCATGAGCATCCGAAAGATGGAGTGGTGGCAGTGGCAGCTCTCGACCATCGGTATCCTTGCGCATGCCCAAGGCCGTGACAGCATTGCCGCGCTCAATGAGGCGACCCTCCAGCGCGAGGAGACTAACCGCATGATCGCCCTACTCAACTGGATGATCTTCGCGCTCACGGAGGAGGATAGGACGGTGCAGAGTGTCCTGCTCGGCGACTCCCGCCCGCGCTGCGCAGAGTGCAAGATTCCATTTATTCCTAAGCCCAACATTAAGAATCAAGAAACGTGCGGCGAACCCTTCTGTGTGCGGGCGCATCGCAACATGAAGAAACGGGAACGACGCCTCGTCAAGGCATAGTCACGGCACACGTACGGCACTCATCAGAAATCAGTCCGCTACTCCATATAAGGGGGATATTTATCATTTCCCCCTCTTTCCCATGGCTCCTCGCCGCAGAAAGAAGATCCGTACAAAAGTATCCACCAGACCGATCCGCCCGCCCGGTCTCATGGTCGTCTCGGTGCCAATCGACGATCTGCGTTCCGCGGATTACAACCCAAGAATATGGGACGAGACTCAACTCGGAAAACTCATGGAGAGCATTCGGCGCTACGGATTCATCGATCCTGTCATCGCCAATGGATCGAGCAGGCGCAGGAACATCCTTATAGGAGGCCACATGAGACTCGAGGCGGCCCGGCGGCTCGGAATGACGGAGGTGCCCGTAGTGTTTGTGGACATTCCAGACATTGGACGCGAGAAGGATCTCAATCTCCGCTTGAACCGATCGACGGGGCAGTGGGATTTCGAGAAGCTCAAAGAATTCAATGTCGAGATGCTCCTCGATGTCGGGTTCAATGCAACAGAGCTTTCGGAAATTTGGGACGGGGCACTCGAAACTGAGGATGATGTTTTCGACCTTGAAAAGGAGTTGGCGAAAATCAAGAAGCCGACGGTGAAGGTCGGAGAGCTGTACCAACTCGGCGAACATCGACTGATCATCGGAGACTCTACTGATCCAACAGTCGTTTCGCGACTCGTCGGGAAAGCCAAGGTGGCGATGATTGATACCGATCCGATTTTCAACATCGGGCTCGATTATAACCGCGGCGTCAGCCTGAAGATGAATTACGGAGGCAAGACGAACGATAAAAAGTCCCCGGAGGAATATGCGGATTTTCTCCGAAAGCTCATTGGGAATGCCCTCTCCGTCGCGCAGCCGGACGTTCATGTGCTCTTCTGGTGTGACGAGAATTGGATCTGGCTCCTGCAAACGCTTTATCGGGAACTGGGCATCAAGCCGCAGCGTGTCTGCAGCTGGTTAAAGGGCAACTGGTCAATGACTCCCCAGGTGGCCTTCAACAAGGCGACGGAAAGTTGCATCTACGGGACCGTGGGGAAACCCTACCTCGCGCCGGGCGTCACGAATCTCCATGAGGTAATGAATAAGGAGGTGGGCACGGGCAATCGGATGATCGAGGACGTGATTGATATGTTCACGATTTGGTTGAGCAAGCGCGTCCATGGATCAGAAATGGAGCACCCAACGCAAAAACCCCCATCGGTCTATGAGAAGGCACTCAGACGCTGCACAAAGCCCGGAGACAGAGTGTTGGATCTCTGCGCTGGCAGCGGGTCTCTGATGGTGGCATGTCACCAGATGAAACGTAGGGCGCTGCTCGCGGAGATCGAACCCGTGTTTGCCGAACTTTGTATCCGCCGCTTCGAGGCCGTCTCCGGTCTCAAGGCTTCCCTCCTCAAGTCATGAAGAAGACAGCCATCACCATCGGCTCGGTCTTCCGGCTGGGAGATCACATCGTCGCATGCGGGGACAGCACGAACGCCGCCTTCGTTGCGCAGGTCATTGGCAAAGTGAGACCGACCCTCATCCTCACGGATCCTCCCTACGGCGTCAATTACGTGGAGGGGAAAGGCGAATTTCTCAAGGGCAAAACAAAGCACGAGGCGATCCTCAATGATCATACACAGAGTGACGACGAGTACCGCGTGTTCACCCGTAAGTGGCTCGAGGCCGTCCGTCCCTTCCTCGCACGCAAGAATAGCCTCTACTGCTTCAACAGCGACCGCATGATCTTCGCACTCAGGGAAGGGATGCGAGACGCGGGGTGGCACCTTGGGCAACTCCTCATCTGGGTAAAAAACCAAGCGATCCTCGGACGCCTCGACTATATGCCTCAGCATGAGCTTTTGGCTTATGGATGGTTCGGGGTGCATGAGTTTCACAAATCCAAGGATCGCAGCGTGATCGTCTACCCGAAACCGTCACGGAGTCGATATCACCCCACTGAAAAACCCATCGGGATCTTACGGCATCTGCTGCTCAATAGTTCGCGAGTCGGCGAGTACGTCTACGAACCTTTTCTTGGCTCGGGATCACTTCTGCTCGCAGCAGAGCAAACCAAACGGCGCTGCATCGGGATCGAACTTGATCCCAAATACTGTGGGGTCGTCATCGAGCGATTTGAAAAACTCACCGGCATCAAGGCCGAGGCACTTCCTTCCCCCTCCCGCACATGACCAAGCATCAAGAAGTCATCGACGCGCGGAAAGCCAGAGAGCAGTCGGCACTGCTGGAGCAACTCCGCAAAATGCCGATCATTCAGGTTGCGTGTGAGAAAGCAGGAGTGAGCCGCGCGACATATTACCGCTGGCGGAAAGAGGACGAGGTTTTCACTGCATCCGCCGATGAGGCGCTCCAAGACGGCGTGAGCCTTGTATCCGATATGGCCGAGAGCCAACTTCTCACGGGAATCCGCGACGGCAACCTCGGAGCCGTCATGTACTGGCTCAAACATCGCAATACCAATTACAACAACAAGCTCGAGGTAACCGCACGCATCAAACAGGACAATGAGGCGCTCACCCCCGAGCAGGAAGCCGCAATCACCGAGGCACTCAAACTCGCGTCACTCACCGACGAGGACGCTCCTTCTACTTCATTACCCCCTTCAGAAAATGGACAAGCAACAGAAAACATCATCGGCAAGTGATATGCGTTCGCGCATGCTTCGCGATAGAAAGTATCGCCTCGCTGTCGTTCGACAGAGCCACTACTGGTTCTTCCATTTTTATTTCTGGCACTACGTCAAATTCCGGACAGCGGAGTTCCAAAGGCAAATGTTCAAGATGACCGAGGATGCATCGCTGCGCCTGATCGCCATCACGGCGTTCCGTGGTTCAGGCAAATCCACCATCATGAACATGGCATTCGTGCTCTGGGCGATCCTTGGCGTGCGTCAGAAGAAATTTATTCTCATCGTCGGGCAGACCCAAGCGCAAGCTCGACAACACCTCCGCAACATTAAAGAAGAGTTGGAACATAACAAGATGCTTCACAACGATCTGGGGCCGTTCCGCGAGGAAGAAGATGAATGGCGGAATAGCTGTCTCGTGATCAGAAACCACGGTGCGAAGATCATGGCAGTCTCCATTGATCAGGCCGTGCGCGGACTGCGCCACGGACAGTACCGACCGGATTTGATCATCTGCGACGACATTGAGGATCTGGATTCCGTAAAGACGCTCGAAGGCCGTGACAAGACCTACCGCTGGGTCAAAGGCGAATTGCTCCCGGCCGGTGATACCACTACGACGACGATCTTCATCGGCAACCTCCTCCATGAAGACTGTTTGCTCAAACGCCTGCAGCGTGAAGTCGAGAGCGGGACGCTCGAAGGGGTCTATCGTGAGTATCCGCTCCTCGACCGCGAGGAGCGTTGCCTGTGGCCGGGAAAGTACCCCAACGCTGCCGCGATCGAAGCGGAGTGTCGGAGAATAGGGAGTCCCTCTGCCTGGTACCGCGAATATCTGCTACAGATTCTGCCGGACCATGAGCGGCTCATTCACCGCGACTGGATTACGTACTATGGCAGTCTTCCGCTCGAAGAGGACGACTGTTCCATCAGATGCGTCGCCACGGGCATCGATCTCGCGATCTCCCAGAACGACAGCGCTGACAACACGGCGATGGTTTCCGGACTGGTCTACGGGCGCGGCGATGACATGCGCATTTACATTCTCCCGAATCCCGTGAACGAGCGACTGACGTTCCTCGAGACCATTGATCGGGCGAAGGATACCGCCGCTGCCGTGGGCAAGAGTGGCCACAAGACGGCATTACACGTCGAGGATGTCGGATACCAACACGCTCTCATCGAGGAATTGGAGCGTGACGGCATGTACGTCATCGGCGTACCGCCGAAGGGTCAGGATAAGCGGGCACGCCTCGCACTCATCACGCATTTAATCCAAGGAGGACGAGTGCTCTTCCCGGTGACCGGATGCGATGTCCTCGTGACGCAACTCGTTGGTTTTGGAAGTGAACGCTATGACGACCTCGCTGACGCGCTCGCGATCCTGCTGCTCCCCATGCTCGAATTGCAGGGGCACAGAACATCATTCAGCTTGGCCGAACTCAACAGACCTTCAACGTTTGAAGAAGATCGAGCAGAGGAGCGCAGGCGCAATGGATTTTACTACCCCGATCACAGCGACGACCGTGTCAGCGGCGGGCACGAAGACATCCTCCGCATGCAGTGGTGATTTGTATTTCCTCATTTCCCTCCTTTTCTTATGGCACACAATCAGCTTCCTCCAGACATTCTCCGTCGCATCCTCAAGGATCAGCCTTTCCGGCGTGGAATCACACGGGAGAGTCACTTCTACTTCTTCCACGTCTACTTCGGGCACTACGTGACGTGCCCGACGGCACCCTTCCAGTATGAAATTTTCGATTCGACCGAGGATGCTGCCCAGCAGCTTACGGCGATCACGGCGTTCCGCGGCTCCGCCAAGTCCACAATTGTGAGTCTCTCCTTTCCGCTGTGGGCGATTCTTGGAAAACTGGAGGTAAAGTTCGTGCTGATCCTCGGACAGACCCAAGCCCAAGCGCGACAGCATCTCAAAAATTTGAAGGACGAGATCGAACGGAATCCGCTACTGAGAAAAGACCTTGGACCGTTCGATGAGCGAGAAGATGAATGGAACTCCTCCTCCATCGTTCTGCCGCTCCTCGGTGCCCGTATCACGGCCGCATCGACCGAGACGAGCGTGCGCGGCATCCGCCACGGGCCGCACCGTCCCCAACTTATTATTTGCGATGACATCGAAGATTTACAGTCGGTGAAAACAAAAGATGGAAGGGACAAGACCTACCAATGGCTCATGGGCGAGGTGATTCCGGCAGGTGGACCGAAGACGCGCACATTCGTCATCGGGAATCTTCTCCATGAAGACTGCCTCCTGAAGAAATTCGAGAAGCACATTCAAGACGGTTCCATGAAAGGACAGTACAGGGAGTATCCGCTCCTCGATGTCGATGGCAAAACGCTCTGGCCGGGTAAGTACCCGACGCAGCAGGCCATCGATGATGAGCGCACCCGCATCGGGAGCGAAGCGGCGTGGCACCGGGAGTTCCTTCTCACAATCCTTTCCAATGCTGAACGGGTGATCCACCCGGCGTGGATTCAGTATTACGAGGAGTTCCCGAAGGATCAGCTTACGGCGAGCGGCGGCACCAAAGTCCATTTCATGCAAACGGCAACCGGCATTGATCTCGCAATCTCTCTGAACGATAGCGCCGACTTCACGGCGATGGTCTCCGCACGCCTCTATTACATCGAGGGCAAGACTATGATCTACATCCTGCCAAACCCTGTAAATGAGCGGCTGACGGCGCTCGACACATTGCAGCGTGCGAAGCAGGTGGCGGAGGTCACGGGGAACGGTCAGGAATCCAAGCTCTACATCGAGGACGTCGGTTACCAGTCTTCTCTTGTGGAGCACTTGAAGGAGAAAAAATGCGATGCCGAGGCCGTGAAGGTGAAGGGACAGGACAAGCGCGGACGGCTCGCGCTCACCTCCCATGCGGTGCAGTCGGGACAGGTACTGTTTCCGAGGCAGGGGGCCGAGGATCTCATTAACCAACTCACCAACTTCGGTATCGAAAAGTACGATGATTTGGCGGATGCTTTTTCGCTTCTTGTGCTAAAGGCACTAGAGGAGAAGATGCGATCCTTCGGCATCTGCTTTATCGGGAACGATGGCTCTTTAAGCGGATGGGACAGCATCCGGGGCGAGATCAACGAACCGGGCGATGATGATGCGCCGCATTGGGACATTCTTCGGAGGATGTAAGGAGAAACGGGCATTTGAGGGGTTCCAGGCGGAAGGCAAAAGGGTCTTTCGCCTGGATACGGAGGGGGTGCTGCGGCATTGCTGTGGATAGCATATTTCTTTCCCTCCTTCCCCATGGCAACCGCCACCCTGAGCCGGACCAAGGCTCCAAAAAAACCCATACCAGAACTGACGCATCTCGATCTCGCGCCTTCGCTCGCGTCCACGGGAGCGATGCGATATTGCCTCTATGCGAGAAAATCGAGTGAGGACGACGAACGGCAGGCGCTCAGCATCGATTCGCAAATTAAAGCGATGCTGGAACTCGCTAAGAGGGAGGGACTCGAGATCGCGGAAGTGCGTCGTGAGAGCCACTCCGCCAAAGCATCAGGTGCGCGGCCTGTCTTCAAGCAACTGCTGACCGATGTTCGTGCGGGCATGTTTAACGGCATCCTGACATGGGCTGCCGACCGCTTGAGCAGGAACGCGGGCGATCTCGGCACAGTCGTCGACCTCATGGATCAGGGGCATCTCATTGAAATCCGCACGCATGGGCAGAGGTTCACAAACAACCCGAATGAGAAATTTCTGCTTATGATTCTCTGCTCTCAAGCGAAATTAGAAAATGACAACCGAGGGATCAATACGAAACGCGGCATGAAGACCCGAGCGGAGATGGGGCATCGTCCCTGTATCCCTGCGCTTGGGTACGCACTCGAGAAGCGACCAGAGGACAAGAAAAATAGAGTCATCCCTGATCCGATCCGAGGAGCGTTCGTGCGACAAGCCTTTGAGAAGGTTGCCTATCAGCACACATCTGGCCGTCAGCTCTATCGATGGATGCAGGAGGTGGGGTTCACAACGAAGCTCGGGAGGATTATCACGCTCAGCATGATCTACCGGATGCTCCGTAACCCTTTCTATACGGGGAAATTCGAGTACCCGGTTGGGAGCGGCAATTGGTATCAGGGGACCTACGAACCGCTCGTGCCACAGCATCTATTTGAAGAAGCCGGAAAGGTGCTCGACATGGCACCGAAGAAAGCATGGGGCACGAAGGAGTTCGCCTTCACGAAGATGATGATCTGCGGCGCATGCGGGTCGGGAATCACCGCCGAGGAGAAGCACAAGAAGATGAAAGACGGGAGTGTGCGGAAATACGTGTACTACCGGTGCTGCCACGCCAAGGATATCAACTGCAAAGACGGTTCGATCCGGGAGGATGAGTTGCTGGAGCGACTCTTGGAAATCATCGACACGGTCGATCTTGATAAACTGGGTATGAAACAGCGACTCCAAGAGGAGGTGGCGCGTTACGAGAAATTCACGACGGGGGTACTGGGGCAGACGTC
>JBBTTQ010000138.1:0-14743 GCA_038064175.1 Patescibacteria group bacterium | reverse complement strand
GATCTGCGGTCGGAAACCCATGTCGAACATCCGATCCGCCTCGTCGAGGACGAGTACAGTGACTTCCTTTAGCGTGATCGTCCGCTGCGTAAGGTGATCCTGCAGGCGCCCCGGCGTCGCAATCACAATCCTCGGATTTTGCCGGATGGCCTGGCGCTGCAAATGCATGGAGGCGCCGCCGACGAGAACGGCGGTTCGGATCTTCAAATCGGGCGTAAACGTCTGGAGCGATTCCTCCACCTGGTACGCGAGCTCCCTGGTCGGAACGATCACAAGGCCGCGCCCGGTCCCCTGCAAGAGCCTCTGGAGCATCGGGATGCCGAAGGCGAACGTCTTCCCCGTCCCGGTCTGGGCGATCCCCACGATATCCTTCCCCTCGATACCCGCCGGAATGGACTGCTGCTGAATGGGCGTCGGGGTTGTGAAATTTTTTCGCGCGAGGATCGCGAGGATCTGCGGGGCAACGCCGAGCGCATGAAAGCCGGGGGAGGGTGTTTGGGGGTTCGGATTCACAGAACACATGATATTCCTTATTTTGGGCAAGATATAGCGAAAACTGAGAGATGTATCTCCTTGCCTTTCTCACAGGAGACGGGAAAGATCGTCTAGTCCTGAGCTCGAAAAATCGTATAATGCCTCGGCTGATCTTTTCAATAATTGCCACGAAGGCAAGCTTTGCTTGCCTAGAGCGGTACATCGTAGGCAAGAGATGGCCCGCGGAAGCGAATTCGCGGTTTCTCTTCCGCGCATCATCATTCCCCTGCCTGCAGGCCGAAGCTCGCCCGCAGGCGAGCGAAGGATCTACCTTCGATTGTCCGTTCTTTGTTCCAACGCATTCACTCTCATCATTCCCCTGCCTGCAGGCCGTAGCCTCGGCGAAGGCGGGTAGCTCAGCGCCCAGGCTTGCGAAGCAAGCCGTGATAGAAAACTGCAGCTGCTCGTCCATGTTTGTTCCTTTATTATCGAATCCCTCCATTCCCCTGTAGCTCAGCGGTAGAGCAGGGCGCTGTTAACGCCAAGGTCGCTGGTTCGAATCCAGCCGGGGGAGCCATATTGGACACTGTGGTGTTTTATGAACGGTTCAAACTCCTCTTTTGCTTTATATGAAGCCAAAGTCTTATTAGCGAAGGTGAGTTCGGAAAAGACTGCATGGACGATCTTTCGCTTCTCATCGTCAGTGCCGGGCGCGAGAGTGGAGCTCTTGTATGAGAAGTTTGGTCATAATGATATTATACATAAATATGCAAACTTGTCCACATAGGCCTTTTCTCAGGGAGAACGGCGTTGGAAATCTGGACAGAAAGCTAAGTAGGGGACAGACTTCGGGGTACTTGATCCTTGTCAGAGCAGTTACAACATGGAGGTGTCTATGACACACAGTTTGTATGTTGACCCCGAGGGAATTGGCGCCGCTTTTTGCAACCGCGTGATGCGGGCAAATATGCACATCCTCAGGGATGAACCAATTCCGTGGTTTCCGGATGGATTTGACCCCCCGGTCCGCTGTGATAGGGGGTTTGTCCCAAGTCGACACATCTGCGAGGAGGAGCCGGAGATATATTTACCGGGAGTCCTTGTTTTTGATGTCGACTTCTACGATGCATTCCGATGCAAAAGAACGCGTAACCGGCTTCGGTTTCCGCCGTACTGGATTGGACCGGTAAGACTGGTCCATGAAGGTGGGACGAAAGAACCGAACGAGCGGGAAGCCACTCCGCAAGAGGGCGTATGCTCTCTTTGCTGGATTTCCCGAAGTAGGGAGCGTGCGCGTTGGCAGGGGCTGGCATCAGTCTACCGGCCAGGCGTACTTCGAAAATGCGCAGGCCGTCATGCACTGTAATGGAACTCCTTCCATGCATCACCGCATGTACGTGCCGAATGACATTTCACCACCCAGCGGTCCGCTGGAATGAGATCATTCTGACAAAGGATCAAGCAACGCTGCCTGCGACTCGGATTTGTAGGCGGCGTTTTTCTCATTCAGAGCGCAAGTTGCTCGACTAGACACCGCGGATGCGGTGGCGGTACCATCGGCTCCATATCCATTTTCCCCTTCACTTATGACGTTCCCGTCAGTCACAAAGAGGACTGTGGCGCTGTTTGCCGCAAGTGTCCTTCTCCTCTCGGATATGGGCGGCCTTCCGTCCGCCATCGCCAATGGCGAAGTCCCGTCGCTCCAAGACGCCCAGGAGACAGTTGAGGAAGAGACGGGGTGGGACATCGACTGGGAAAATCCGATCGGACGCTCGGCGCGCGCCGGCATCATCCGGGGAACGAGTGAAATCGGCGAGGGGGTCGAGATCGCGATCGAATGCATCGTCACCTATCCGCCGCTCAGGTTCCGGTGCAGGTTTTCGTTTGAGCTCTGAGCGCACCGCTCATTTCGAGGCCCCGTCGCAACCACAGGCTTCTCCTGAGGCCGGGATCTCCGTAGATCATGAGAAGGGCGTTTCCAACCTGCATTCAAAGGCGTTCACAATGACCGAAGCGAACCTCCTCTCAACTCTTTCTGAAATTGCCGCCATTCAGGGAGGAACATACTCATGAAATTTTTGAACCGTGCGTTATGGTGTTTCTCCAGGAGGTGCACGAGTTCGTGGCAGAGGAGGTACTCCAGGCAATGGAGCGGCCGTTTTGCCAGTTCAAGATTGATCGTGATACGTTTGTCCCGCGGGTGACAGGTGCCCCACCGCGTCTTCATTTTTCTGATTTGCCAGTCGCTGATTTTTACCTGAACGATTCGCTCCCACTTGTCGATGAGTCCCGGCAGGAGATGCTCCAGTTCCGTGCGGTACCACGCATCCATAATTTTTTCTCTTGCCCTGCGGCTGCTCCGGGTGTGGATAGAGAGATCGATGGAACGTTCCCGCAGTTCCACGCGGGGCCGACCTTTGGTTTCCGTGACTGTCAGGAAGTAAGATTTCCCCAGAAAGTGATGGGTTTCGCCTTCGATAAATTCTTTTCTTGGTTCCCATTTTTGCCTGCGCACCCTCTGCCGCGTTTTCTCAATCCAGGAAATTTTGGACTGCACGAAGTGAAGGATCGCTTCATCGGGGCATCGAAGGGGAGCCGCGACGCGGACATGTCCCGGAGGAGTGACACGAAGGTACACGTGCCGGATATTTTTCCGCTCGACCTCCATTTCTATGCCGGCGAGGGTCAAGAGTGATGATTTTTCCGGATGCATGCAAAGAGTGCCCATGCATTGTACGCTTTTTCTTTCCTGTTCTCCCAAGGAAGACGCAACGGGAACGGTTCTCGCGATTCGCCGCGCGTAAAAAAAGAAGCGTACATATTGTCAATTGAAAACGGTGTAATGAAACAATGACACTGAGCGTCTCTACAAAGATTGTTCTTCTTCAAATACTTCCCCCGTGTGCCTATGCGTTCCCCGCATGTTTACCGATCACTCGGTCTTTCCAGTGCAGCGTTTTTGATCTTGTCACAGATTTTGAACGGAGCCGTCGCAGGTGCGCTTTTCTTCTCGCCCTATGCGTTCGCCGCCCCTCCCGCCTGTCCCGCCGGACCGGAGATGGGCCACTGGCCTTTCGAAGAAGGAACGGGGACGGCGACCGCCGATCTTACGGGAGGCAATGACGGCACGCTCGAAAACGGTGCGGCCTGGACGGGAGCCGGTGCGCCCAATGCCGGAGGCATGGATTCGCTCACGTTCGACGGCGTCGACGACCAGGTGCGCGTGGCAACTTCTTCCCACTTCGATTTCGGCATCTCGGCATTCACCGTCAGCTTGTTTGCGAACACGACTGCGGGCGACCGCTCCGTGCTTGGAAACTATGACGGCGACGGCTGGGGCATTTACTTCTATAGCGACGGCCGTGTGAACTTCTTCGGCTACGGCGACGCGGGTGCGAACGATGACGCGTTCCTCGGCGGCGTTCTGGATGGGGCTTGGCACCATGTTGCGGGCGTCTACACAAGGAGCGGTGCTTCTCTCACGATCGATACCTACGTGGACGGCGCTTTTATCGGGAGCAACACGGCAACCGTCGGAGACATCACGTCGGGCAGCGATCTCCTCTTCGGACGGTACCTCTTGCAGCCGCACTTTATGGGCTCGCTCGATGACGTGCGCGTCTACGGCAGGGCGCTGACCGCGTTGGAAGTCGCGGATCTTAGCGGAGGTTGCCTTCCTCTCGATGCGGACGGCGACGGTCAAACGGACGCCGACGAAATCGCCTGTGGTTCGGATCCCAATGACAACGCTTCCGTTTCACCGGATAACGACGGCGACGTTGTTCCCGATTGCGTCGATCCGGACGATGACAATGACGGAGTGCTCGACGGGCCGGATAACTGCGATTTCACGGCCAACGCGGGACAGGAGGATCTGGACACCGACGGCATTGGCGACGCGTGCGATCCGCAGACCTGCGGCAACGGGGACATCGAGGGGACGGAAACCTGCGATGACGGCGACCAGATCAGCGCCGACGGATGCTCCGACGTGTGCGCCGTGGAAGTCGGCTGGGCCTGCGTCCATGAGCCGAGCGTTTGCGTTCTTGCGCCTTCCTGCGACGGTCAGACAGCGACCATCTTCGTCGACAGCGCGCCGGGTGCGCCGACCGTTTTCGGCGGACCGCAGAACGGCCAGCCGTACACGGGAACCCTGAATGGCGCGAGTGGGAATGACGTCATGGTCGGCACCGCCGGCAAAGACAAGATCAACGGGAGTAACGGCAACGACGTGATGTGCGGCGGCGCCGATGACGATACGCTCCAAGGAAGCAACGGCAGCGATACGCTCTTTGGAGAGAGTGGTCATGACAAACTGCTGGGCAGTAACAACAACGATACGTTGGACGGAGGTCTGGGCAACGATCAACTCGATGGCAGCAACGGCAATGACTTTCTCATCGGCAGGACAGGCAATGACAAGCTCACCGGAGGGAATGACTCTGATATCGCCTGCGGCGGCGCGGACAATGACACCGTGGACGGAGGGAGTTCCAATGACAGAATGGACGGCGGCATCGGCACGGATATCATGAAAGGCGGGTTCGGGTCGGACGTCTGCGTGAACGGCGAAACGAATGTCACCTGTGAAAATCTCGTCGGTCCCGTGGCCGAGTGCTCAGATCTGTGATCATCCACAATCTTTGGAAAAACGGGGCCCCGGGGACCCGTTTTTTTATGTATAGTAGGCTCCATGGCTCTACGACGATTGGTTTTGCCTGCTTTAGTGTTCTTCACGGGTGCCTGCGTCCTCATGGTCGAGGTCGTCTCGGTCCGCATGCTGGCACCGTATTTCGGCAATACCATCTACTCCCTCTCGAGTATTTTGAGCGTTACGTTGCTTGCACTGAGTCTCGGTTATTACTTCGGTGGAAAGCTTTCGGATAGGTTTCCGCGCTGGAATTTGTTCTTCGGCATCATTGCGGCGGCGGGCATCGCAGTCGGACTTATGCGCGCAGTATCGCATCCCCTGCTTTTCGCTCTCTCGCAAACAACCTCGGCAACGTCGGGTCCGCTGGTTGCATCCCTGTTGCTGTTTCTGGTTCCGGCTGTATTCCTCGGTATGCTTTCACCGTTTGCCATCAAGCTGGAATACGCGATGGAGCCCAAACAGGGGGTCGGATCCGTCGCAGGGCTCATGTTTTTCTGGTCGACCGTGGGGAGTATCGCCGGAAGCCTGCTCGCGGGATTTGTGCTCATTCCGAGGCTGGAGATCCAAACCATCCTTCTGGCCGTTGCCGGACTTCTGCTTCTCCTCGGATGCACGGGGATCCTTCTCACCGGACGGATCACTCGTTCTGGGCTCATGCTCGCTGTTTTTACATTGCCGCTGGCCGTCCTCGCCCTCCTTCCTTTCCGGAAGAATCTCCCTCCCGAAATTCTGCTGGAGACGGAAGGGATGTATCAGACCATTCGTGTCGTCGATGGGGAGATGCGCGGAAAACCCGCGCACCTTCTGTTCCAGGATCGGAATTTTTCGTCGGCGACGTTCAACGAAAGCGATGATCTGGTGTTCGAGTACGCGCCCTATTATCGTCTTGGCATGGAATTTCGAAAGGCGCCGCTCAAGCGGGCGCTCTTCATCGGGGCGGGCGCTTTCAGCATGCCGCGCGATCTTCTACTGCGTGATCCGGACGCGGAGGTTGATGTCGTCGATATCGAACCGGGACTCTTCGACATTGCCGTTCGCTATTTCCGATTGCAGCCTTCCGATCAACTCCGCTTTGCGATTCAAGACGGCCGTTTTTTCCTTCGGAAGAGCGAACAATCCTACGACCTCATCTTCAGCGACGTCTATCAGGATTTTCTTGCGATCCCCTCACACATCGCGACCAGGGAATTCTTTGCTCTGGGGCGAGAGAAGCTTTCGAACGATGGCATGTTCATCGCAAATGTCATCGGTTCTCTCAAAGATTCCGACCATTCCTTTCTGTTCTCCGAAATGCGGACGTTTCGTGAGTCTTTTCCCGTGAGTCGTTTCTTTGCGGTCCATTCAAGGACGAGTGCGACACTTCAAAATACCATTTTTCTGGGATGCAACGACGAAGAGTCCTGCATCGACCCTTGCTCCGAAACGTTTCGCGCACACAGCGAACGTTTCTTTCGAGAGCTCTGTGGCAAAGAGATCGATCCGATTGCGTTCGCTTTAGAGCGATATCCGTTCCTCACCGATGAATATGCCCCGGTGGAGTACCTTGCAGCCAGATCGATTCTTGCGCAGTGAATTTCGGTTCAGCCCTTATTGAAGCCATTAAGAAGATCCTATGCGCGTAGAGATCGATTGTGGGTCGATCTTTACGAATGTGTATGAATGCATACCCCGTCTGTGCAACGGAGACGATGCCTGGCAATGCGGGCATAGATCATCCTTCCGACGGGAGCGACGCCTGGAAAATAGAGCAGGGGAGCGATTGGCCAGAGAGCGGGCAGGTACCAGGTGAGGGCTCGGAAGGCATCGAAGCCTTGAAACGTATTTTCCGTTCTCTCGCTCAAAAAACGGATGTGCATGGAACGGTCCAGCGCTTCCAGGGGGATGTCCGGGACAATTTCCTTTCGCATCTTTTCATTGCGGAAATCGATTGGCAAGAGATGATGAAACCAATCCAGCCGTTGCAGCAGTGTCACACTGCGTTGGCACAGGCCACAGGCGCCGTCGTACAGGACTGCAATTCTCATGAGGAAAATAGGATACACCTCCCTTTTGTCCCTTATTTCTTTCGTGTCTCCTCTTTCCTATTTCTTCGGTTGCAGCAGAAGAATCTCCCTGCCGACGAACTGATCCGGCCTCCGGTAGACAAGCGATAACCGGTCTTTCACGTCGGATTCGATGCCCGGGGGCAGCGTTGCGCGGTAGCCGATCTCGTGGAGCGTCTCCCAGATTTTTTCGAGATGGATCTGTCCTTTGGAGTGATACCACACGGGCCAGGTGCACACGATGGGAACGCGCGGGAAGACCTCCGCTGCGGAACGTAAAAATGCCGCCTGGATTTTCTCGTTCTCGGTCTTCAGCTTCTGCGCGTCTTTGATGGTCGGTCTGCTGGCCAGAGGCGGTCCGAGCGTTGTTTCGGTGACGATCAAATCCGGTCGCAGATTTTTCGGCAGTTTTTCCAGCGGGAACGGCTTCGTTGCATCGTGCTTGAGGATGACGCTCTCGACGTCGCGCTTGAGGATTTTTTCTTCTTTCCGGATCCAGTCACAGTTGCGCTCGCAGGCATTCGCCGCTTTCAGTGACAGATCAGAAGCGACCACATTCCATTTTCGAAGCAGCGCTTCCATGGGGATGACGCCGGTGCCGCAGAAGGGGTCGAGAACCGTCAGTTTCTGGTTTCTGGTTTCTGGTTTATGGTTTGTCTTCCCGTAACCCGTAACCCGTAACCCGTAACCTTGAACCATCCAATGACCAAAATTCAAAAGAATCTGCGCCAACTTCGGGGGGAGCAATCCCACGGTGGTGTCGCGGGCAGGCTTCTCCATGTCCCGCTTGCTGTAGGATTCGATATCCTGCGCGTAGACCGTGCGACCAATCCATACCTCGGGCTCTGAAAGTTCCTCTTTGGATCCGCTCAAAGGTTCCTTTGAAACGATCACGAAGATCTCCGCGCCATGTTCACCCGTGAGCACGCCTGAATCATGCAGGAGCACGGCCGCTGCTGGTTTTCTGTCCGTTCCGATGTAGCGCGACGGGCGGCCGGCTTTTTTAAGCTGCTTCTTGCAGTCGCGGTAGAGCGTGTGCAGCTCCTTCGGAGGAATGCCGTACGTGCGGAGACTGAACGTGATTTTCCCTTTCAAATCTTTCGTTTCGTTAGCGACAATTTTCGGCAGATCTTCCAGCGTGAGCCCCGAGGAACTTTTGATCTTGCGCGCGATCGCGACACTGCCGCCGAGACGTTTCCCCATTTCGAAATCCATGTTGGTCGATGCGTCAAAGAGAGCCACCATTTTCTGGAATTTTCCGGTGAGAGCAAAGCCCTCTGTCGCTGCGGCCAGCTCCGCCACACTGATGTGCGGCTGGTGACCGAGGATTGCTGCGTACTGCGACATGGCGAAAGCATAGTGGAAGATTCCGAAGAGACAAACAGTCGCGGGTTTACGAATAACGGGTTTACGGTTTTTTTGTTGCACTCGTCACTCGCAAACCCGCAACCCGCAAACGTTCATCCGTGAGAAGTTCCCGATACAGCAGTGTCAGAGCGAGAATTCCCACGGGGAGGATGTGGATAATTCCCCGCGCATACCCTGTTTGACGCAACACTTCCGTGGCGAGTCCCGTAAACATGTAAATGGGCAACTGCCCGAGGAAAACGATGAGGAAAAACGCGAGCGGGAGGATGTGCGGGAGACGAAAGAGTCGCTTCCATGCCAATGCCATTCCAAGGATCAGCAGCGGGAAGAAGAGGATCCAGTTCCCCTCGAAGAAGAGACCGTAGTTCATGGCATAGAGAACGCCCGGTTGCCAGAAGGCAACGAACCCGGGGATTCCTTTGGCATTCCCGAACGGCAGACCGTGCAACCACTTGAAGAGGATCCACGGCCCCGCAACGGCCAGGATGGAAACTCCGTAGAAGAGAAGAGTCTTCATGATTTCGCGTCGCGTCATCGTTCCTCGGGAAAACAAAACGATCAGGGCAAGGCAGAGGAGCAGAAGCAGGGGCGGCAAATGCAGGAGCAGCGCCTCATTTTTCGTGAAGGCGAGGAGACCCGCGCTTGCCCCGCCGAGCCGGAAGAACGCATCGCGCTCCATGCTCCCCCCGGCTGTGACCGCCGCGAAGAGCATTGCAACGGCCGCGAACACGTGCGCCGAGAGAAACGCATCGGCATAGGGACTGATGCCATGCATCAGGAAGAGGGGAATACTCAGGAGCATCAGCGTTCCGAGCAGGGCTGTCACCTGATCAGTTCTTCTCCGCAGCGCCGCCCAGAGCAAGATCGCGGCAGAGAGGTACCAGAGAATATGCGGCGTATTCACAAGCCCCTCCTCCCAGCGGCCGGCGAGTTTGGCGAGCCAGGTCTTGAAGAGCGGGACCGTCGGCGGATAGGAATTCACGCCTCCGGAGGAAATGGCTTCCTCCGTTGCGGCATCGAGCGCCAGTTCTTCGGTTACGAACGAAATTTTGCCGCGCAAGTTCCAGTTATTGAAGACATCGTCAAAGTACACGGGCGTCGCGGTGAGGAGGATGAGACCGGCGAGGATTTTTACGAAGATCCAGGCGGAGCAGATGATCAGGAGAACGCGTGCCCACTTTGGCAAAGGAGAGGACGGGGCGATGGCCGGGACGGACCATGGTTCTTTTGGCATGAGGAACCATCCACCGCCCAGGATGGCTGTCAGCGTTATCTGTACCGAGAGAAACCCGAACTTCGAAAACGGCACGCCGAGCAGGGTATTTGCGAGGAAACTTAAAAACATCATGAGGGTTATTCCGAGCAGAAATCCGAGCGCGACGCGCTCCCATCGGAAAAGCACGGGGCTCTGGTATTCGACTATCCGACACAGGAACCATCCGGAAGCGGTAGGGAGAGAGATGCCGAGGAGGAGCCAAAAGAAAATCATTGCGGGAATTGCAGGAGAGAGGACTTTATCATCCTTGCCATAAAATATGTGCGGTCGAAACGGAGTCCTCTCTCCTTTTGAGAAGGAGAGACCTGCCTGCCGGCAGGCAGGGACAGAGAGAGGATGATAAGAAAAATAAATGATGCGCTTTCATTGATCTGAACTTGGACGGATGCGGAACACGAAGGATTGTTCGTCGAATTGCAGGAGGACATCCCCCGGTTGCGAGAGGATTTCATCCTCGAACATCAATTCCCCCTTTTCATTCACCCGGATATCCGGCCGCTCGAAGACGATCACGGTGTCGAGCTCCGATGCCGATTCGTTGGGATCCATGGGAATGCTCGGGTAGGTGAGGTAGCGGATCGCGCCGAAGAACGGCCAACGCTGTCCGCTCATGAAGAGGTATTTCTCCCGCTGTTGAATGAATGGCATTGCGGCCTCCACGAAGTCCTGAAAACCCGCCCGTTCCCTGAATTGGCGTTTGCCGGGTTCTACCGCGATGGAGGTTTTGTAATCGTCGGAGGCGTAACGGATGATCTCCGCACCCATCCGTATATCGACGAGGAACCAGATGGCACCGGTAATGATGAGGAAGAGTACGAGCGGGGAGTGCCCGCGGAGAAGATGTGGGCGTGCATATTGCAAGGTCATCAGGACGACGGCAGCCAGGATCAGGAAAATATAGAACGAACGAAATGCCGACCATCCCGTCGGTGGCAGGGATTTGAAAATTTTCTTGTTCTGGATGGGATTCAAGACCGTACGGGGTCCCCAGAGAAAGTTGATGCTGTAGGGACGGAAGCCATCCATCGTCCAGAATGACTGGAAGGCCATCGTAATTTTTTCCGTCAGATTCCAGCGATAGAATTCGATGTCTTTCAGAAGAATGTCCGTGCCCGCGGGGAATTCGACTCCCACCCGGTCTGTCGCGGGATCCCATTGCGGATAGTTCGTGAGTGCGAGTCGGACGATTTCGTCTTCGCCGTTTCCAAGAATGAGAAAGGGGAGCTGAACCGCGTCACCCGGAGGCGCTCCCTTCGCGTGCCACATGAAATTTCCTTCCACCGTGCTCTTCGTCTGGACTCTTAAAATAGCCGCTTCCACCGGGAATGGAAACTCGGAGAGCCGGAACATCCGGCCTTCCTTGGTCGTTTGAATGTGGAGACCTTCTTCCGTCGGGACTGCGGACGTAAACCCCGTCACTTCCCACCGGCCCGGTACGGCGCTCTTCTCAAAACTCCATGTGATTCGTTCCTCCGCGCTTGCCACGGCGGGCGTCAGCAGAAACATCGTCAGGAGCAGAAGTGTGCGCACGAAGGGCATTGTAGCATTCGCCCATCGTCTGTCATGGCATCACAATGGCCACAGGCACGTCCTCCTTGTCATAGGGTTGTGGTTGGTCTGAGCCCATCGAATGGCGCGGCTGACTGTTAATATAATATCATATTAACTATCTCAACAAGGCGGCGCAAACCGTACACTGCTACCTGCCACCTTTTGTCCGGCGACAAAAGTCGACAAACATGCGGACGGGGCATTCTCCTTCACCCCCCGTGGCACGCCACCCGCCTTTCAGTTTTTACCTTCTGACGCGACTTCGATTTTTTCTGGTCCGCCCGTCACCACGGCCTTGATCCGCCGCACGCCAGCGGACGAACTTTCCTCCTTCTGGATTTTGAAACTGCCAATCATCCCCGTGCGCGCGACATGGGGTCCGCCGCAAATTTCTTTGCTGAACGCCTGCCCTGTTTGCCCAGAGCCTGTCGAACGGGAGCCTGTCGAAGGGTCGCCCACGATATACACTTTCACTTCCGATCCGTACCGCTCATCGAAGACGCCGATCGCCCCCTCCGCTTTCGCACCTTCCACGGTTGTGAGGTGATAGGCAACGGGCAGATCAGCCTGGATCGCTTCGTTCACGAGCCTTTCCACTTCTTTGATCTGCTCTGCCGTCATTTTATCCGGGTGATTGAAATCGAATCGGAGCCGCTCGGCGGTGATGTTCGATCCTTTCTGCTGCACGTGCGATCCCAGTACTTTTCGGAGCGCGGCATTGAGGAGATGCGTTGCCGTGTGCAGCTTCGTCGTCTCCGCGCCGTGGTCAGCGAGTCCTCCCGCAAACTTTTTCTCCGCGCCCGCGCGCGATTTTGTCTGATGTTCTTCGAAGGCTTTTTGAAATCCTTCTTCGTCCACGGAAAGTTTCACTTCTCCGGCCATTTCTTTCGTGAGTTCCAGCGGGAAGCCGTAGGTATCGTAGAGATGGAAGGCAGTAACCCCATCGACCACTTTTCCAGAGAGAGAATCGACGGTCTTTTGAAATCGTTTCAGCCCTTCCTGAAGCGTTTTTCCGAATTGTTGCTCCTCGGAACTTATACTGTCGCAGATCGTTTGCTCCTTCGAGCGCAGATGGGGATAAGCGTGATCGTATTGGTCGATGACCGCCCGCGCGATGGCAGCTGTAAAGAGTCCGCTCTCGGTTCCGAGCATCCGCATGGAACGGACCGCCCGGCGGATGATTTTTCTGAGCACGTATCCCTGGTCGACGTTCGAGGGCGTGATCCCGTCCGCGATGATGAACGTCGCGGCTTTGATATGATCGACGATGATCCGGGCGTGGCGCGCCCTCATCTCCCCATTCGCGGGAGAGGGGGAATGGTTCGAGAGAGAGAGAGCTCGATCCATGATCGGCGCCATCCGGTCGGTTTCATACACGCTCGAGACTCTCTGTAAAACCTGCGCAACGCGCTCAAGTCCCATGCCGGTATCCACATTTTGCTGCTTCAGCGGTTCAAAAGTTCCATCGTTCTTTTTGTTATATTGCATGAACACGTCGTTCCAGATTTCGAGCCATTCTGTATCGTGGGTTGCGGGATTCCCACGTGGTTTTCCTTCCCCCACCCAATAAAATATCTCGGTGTCCGGACCGCAGGGACCGGTCTTGCCAGCGGGCCCCCACCAGTTTTTCGATTTTGGAAGGAACCCGATGCGTTCTTCCGGGATTCCCGTCTTCTTCCAGATTCCCGCTGAGTCTGTATCGCGCGGAGCATTCTCGTCTCCCTCAAAACAGGTTACTGCAAGCATGTCCTTGGGAATTCCCAAATATTGTTCACCCGTGAGAAATTCAAAACTCATTTCAATCGCTTCCTTCTTGAAATAATCCCCGAGGCTCCAGTTGCCGAGCATTTCGAACATCGTCAGATGCGAGCGGTCGCCGACTTCGTCGATGTCCTGCGTTCGCACGCAGCGCTGTACGTCTACAAGCCTCTTCCCCGCGGGATGTTTTTCTCCCATCAGGTAGGGGACGAGCGGGTGCATGCCGGCGGTCGTGAAGAGCACCGTCGGGTCATTCTCCGGGATGAGCGGTGCGCCCGGGATGATCGTGTGTCCCTTGGATTTGAAAAAATCCAGATAGGATTGCCGTATCTGATCGGTAGAGAGCGCCTTCACAAGGTTCCAAGCCTAGCAAGAAATTGCCGTGCGGGCGAGTTTCTTGATTCTATCAGGAAGGAGAGTAGCGTTTTATGTTCATGGAGCGTACGCATAAATCGTGGAGACATTTCTCGGCTCTTGGCTGGAGTGAGGAGCGGGTTGACCAGGAAATACCGGGACCCGTCCGTGCGGTCATCGATGCAAACCGGGCGGGTACTTCTTTTGCGCTCAATTCGCTCGATCTCACGGATGAAGGACAGGGTCGCATGCATGCGCGCCTTCTCACAGATGAATTCGGCATGCCCGTGGAGTGCAGCGAACGTCAGCTCGATGACAAAATAGTGAGAAAACTTATCTTTGATTACAGCAAAGATGTGATGAGAGCTTTGTTTGCCGAAGTAAATCTTGCTCGCGATACCGTTTCCTTCATGGCCAGAGATTATATGTTGCGGAAAATTTCTCCTGAGGAGTTCCGGTCAGCCCTGTCCTCTCATTCCGATCTTCCTGTCTGCTCTGATCTGGAGGATCGTGTTCTGGATCGTATGATGAATCGTCAGTTGTCAAAAATGTCCGTGTCTCTCGACGAAGCGTTTAACAATCATATCGAGCATGGTGCGAAGTGGGATCCGCGTTTCCGGATCGCGGGGAAGGCAAGGATTGTGAATGGAGTGCTTGATGTGTTCACCGCGGATGCCGGTGAAGGTTTTGATGAAGCGGCTGTTCCATGTACGAGTGAAGGTGTGCCTTCGGGGAGAGGACTGCCCATCATGCGCGCATTTGCCAGGCTCGAGGTGCATTCCGGAGGCAGAGGCAACAAGCTGAGCATCGATCTCGATGCGCTTGCTCAAGCATATCCGTGGCAAGAGGCTCTCGATGACATGCTTCATCTCGTGCGGGATGATCTGATGCAGCAACAGGCATCGCGGGAGAATTCTAACGCCCCTCTCGTCTCTTGAGCTCCTCATACCGGTCATAGTACGCGCGTCCGAGCTCACCGATGAGCGAGAGCGCGGAGCGCCCCGCTTTTTTCGCCCGCGCGGCATACGCATTTTTTTCCTGCTTTGCCGGGCTTTTCTCGCCCGCTTCCTTCATTTTCTCAAATCCCCATTCCGTCACTTTGTCCCCGAGGTGCTGCGCGTACGCGAGGCCGTGCCCGAGAGCCTTCGCCCATGCCCCGATAGACCAATCCTTTTCAGTCATATGCGTCAGTATACCGAAAACCTCCGCCCGGGATGCATAGGTTCAGATACATATTGCACTCCCTGGGTCAGCAATGACCTATGGGCA
>JBBTTQ010000137.1:0-3545 GCA_038064175.1 Patescibacteria group bacterium | reverse complement strand
TCAAGGCGAATATCCCCACCCGCATCGCGTTCCGCGTCGTGAGCGCCGTAGACAGCCGCACCATCATCGACGGCATCGGGGCCGAAGACCTCCTCGGCAAAGGCGACATGCTCTACATGACGGCGACGACCCCGAAGCCCGTGCGCATCCAGGGCATTTTCGTCTCGACGAAGGAAACCGAACGCGTGATCAACGCGGTCAAGATCGCCGGAGGCGGCAAGATCACGGAACAGATCGGTCTGGCCTCGGACGAGGAGGGATCGGAGGACGACGAAGGCAGCGGCGTGCCCGCGGGGCAGATCGATCTCGAAGCGGACGATAACGGAGGCGACGACCTTTTCTTCGAAGCCGTCCGGATCGCGCAGGAAACCGGCAAAGCGTCCGCAAGCTTGCTCCAGCGACAGCTGAAAGTGGGCTACGCAAGAGCCGCGCGCCTCCTCGACATCATGGAGGAGAAAGGCCTCATCGGACCAGCGGATGGGGCGAAGCCGAGGAAGGTCTATATGGAGAGGACGGCGGTGTAATCATTCGAATGTGCTAGACTGAAGCCATGAAGCTCCTTATTGGAACAAGCAACAAAGGAAAAATTATCGAGGTAAAAGAAGCGCTTTCAGGTTTGCCGATAGAATGCCTTTCACCGGAGAATGCAGGCATCACGGATGCGCCCCATGAGGAAGGAATGACGTTCGAGGCGAACGCCCTTCAAAAGGCACGGTTTTACTATGAGAAAGCGAAGCTCCCCGTCCTCGCCGACGATTCGGGGATCATCGTCGAAGCGCTTGAGAAAGAACTCGGCATCCACACGCGGCGCTGGGGCGCCGGACCGAAGGCGACGGATGAAGAATGGATTTCCTATTTTCTGGAACGGATGGGGAATGAAAAAAACAAACGCGCGCGGTTCGTGTGCGCACTCGCGTACATCGATGAACAGGGTCAGGAGCATTTGTTCGAAGGAACCTGCGATGGCGTGATTACGAAATCCCTGGAAGCCGACTATCTTCCCGGACTGCCTATCTCCGCTTGCTTCAGACCGGATGGCCATAAAGCTGTCTACTCAGCCATGAATATTGAACAAAAAAACAGTACAAGTCATCGGGGGAGAGCACTGCGCTCCTTTCAGAAATTTCTGGAGTTCCACAAGAGGAACACGGCTTAACCTTTTTCTGCACGGGGAATGTACGCCTGTGGCCCGTTCTTCCGTAGCCCGCAGGTGAAGGAGGGTAGCGTTTCCTCAAGTCAATAACCGCTTCCAGTCGTCCCCGGTGGATTGGTAACGTTTTAAACGCGAAGGCAGTATCAGATGAAAGTTTGAATGAGATGCAATACGACCTTCTGGATGATTTCCGGAGTCACAGACTTCAGGTATGGAAGTACATTTTGTGTTGGCGGAGATGAATTCATTGCGGAAAGAAACATTTCGTCCGGGCGAATACAGTGTCTTTCCAGAAGATCACCAGCTTGCACTTCCGGATGATCCAGAAGCGTATTCCCGATTAATTTTTCCCTCTGCTGCGCGGCGAGCAAATATTCCCGCTTGAACATTTCTGAACACAACGTAAACAGAGAAGTGATGACAATGGTGACAATTTCAGCGATGACAGCATTTCCACAATCCAGCCGCCCTTTGCGATTCTCGGAAACAATAATCGCCGTTATCACCGTGGAAAATAAAAGGACCAGACCCTGCACATATTTGCAGCGATTATAATCTTCCAAAGCAGTGCTTCTTGCCTTCAGGGCCGATTCGATCACTTTTTTCGCTTTTTCATCTTCCATAATAGATTTCGGAATACCAGGATTTCCACAATCCCGCTCCTGTCTTACAGTTTCGTAAAATCCAACGCAAGAATTTTGGCCCACACGTCGCGAATAACCTTCTTCAGATCCCGTTTTTCCGTCTCGGTGATGACGAACGTCCTCTCGACCGGATGTTCCGCGCCCTCGCCCACAAAATCGAGCGTATAGGAAATCGGCTCGAGGTGGGGCAGACCTATTTCCAGGAGAATCGAGTAGAACGTCAGCTGGCGAAATTTCCCGTCCTCGCGGATCTGCGCTTCTGTTTTTGGCGCTCCTGTCTTGTAATCGATGATGTGCGACTGTCGCGCATCGGGCGCGAGGAGATCAATGCGATCGATTTTGCCTTTGAGGGGAATATCTGCCTCAGCTCTGTGAGACGGGTCATCGAGAAGCGCGGTGACGGGATACTCCACGGCATAGATGAAAGGAGTGGCTCCCGCGAGGCGCTGCAAAAAATATCGCGGAAGCGTTTCCCTGCCGAGCGCCAGGAATCGCTCGCGCTCAAGGGTGGTGAGAATTTCCTTGTTCAGGATATAGTCGGAAAATCGTGCGATGAATTGCTCTTCCGAGAGGGTCTCGCCCTGCTTTCGCCTAAGCGCCCAATGACGGAGCGCTTCATGCACGGCGTTGCCGAAGATGAAGAATGACTTCTTGATCTCCGGCGTCTGCAGCAGATCGAGTTCCAGAAACTTCTGCGGATCATCCAGGAAATGTTCAAGCGCGGTCGCGGACAAGGAGAAATTCGAGATCCGATGCAGGAGGAATGTTCTGAGTTCGGCGTCGATGCTGCGCGGGGCGCGGAGGAGCAGCGTGGAGGAGCGTTCGGGATGACGGAGAATCCCCTCTTCCTCCTTGAGCGCCCCTGCTTCGGCGAAAAATCGCGACGGGGAGACGGAGCGCTGCCTGTCGCCCGCGGTCAGTGCCTTTGGACAGGTGAACAGGAGATCGCGCTTTGCGCGGGTCATGGCAACGTAGGCCACTCTACGCTCATCCTGGCTCTTCTCGAAGGATTTCTGATCTTTGCTCCAGCCGAAGAGGAGGTCTTCGGGCATGTTGATGCGGGTGTTTCCGGATCGACTGTCCCAGTGCTTCTCCCGGAAGTGCGCGAGGACCACGGTGTGAAATTCGAGCCCTTTGCTCCTGTGTGCGGTTAAGAGTTGTACGCCGTTATCGGAGAGGTGCGGCAGTTCATAGGTCATCCGAAGATCGCTGTACTCGGAATGTCCGTAGTAGGCCATTTCGTCCATCCATCCCTCGAAGGTCATCTGCGGCGCCTCATAGAGGCTCCGCTTTAGGCGTTCAAAGAAATGCTGCAGCGCGGCAAAATCGTTCACGTCGACTTCCCCTTTCGCAAAGGCAGAGAGCTCCGGCAGAAGACCGGAGTCTTTCAGCGCGCGCTCGACTGTTTCTGCCGCGGTGCGGGAAGGGATTTTCTGGTGGAGATCCAGCACGACCCGGAAGGCGCCCACGATGCTCTGTTGATCATAGAAGCTGAGAGTCGTCTGCGACTCGGGCGCATCCACTTCCTGAAGCAACGTCCGAAGGCTCTTCTTTTCATTGCGGGCAGCGTCGAACAGACGCCCCAGATCCGAGGGATGACAACGAAAACATGCGCACGCGAGTGCGGATGCGAGGGCGCCGTCCTCGGGACGATGCGCGGCTCTGAGAATGGTCATGAGCTCCGCGACAAGGGGGTGGGTCAGCAAATCCACCTTCCCGCTCATGGAAACGGGAATATCGCGCGCGCG
>JBBTTQ010000136.1:0-6261 GCA_038064175.1 Patescibacteria group bacterium | reverse complement strand
GATGTTCCGGAGGGGGTTCCATTGGACTCCGGCCTGATGGATGTGGTCCACGAATCTCGTGTGCACGTCCGCGCCTTCGCTTTGGACGTAACGCTCCGTTGCAAGTCGGCCGTAGGAAAAACTCATCACGTCGTGGAGCGTGATGAATACTTTCTTGCTATGTTTCCTCGCGACGCGGAGCGCATCATACGTGATGTACTGGTGCACGTTATGCGCATGAATGATATCCGGCTGCAAAGTTTCGATCTCCGTGTCGAGCATGCGCGAGACTGCGGGCATGTACAGATTTTTGTAATGCCGCAGTGACGTGCGATAGGAAACAGGGATGCTCACAACGTGTCCTCGCCGTACGATTTGGGGATTTTCTTTCGTCCGGTGGGTCGTGATAACGGAGACGTCGTGACCGGCGTCGGTCAATCCTTTTTCGAGCGTTCGAACGACGCCTGCGACGCTGCCGCCTCCTTCCGCAGGATAATCGTCGGTGAGAAACAGAATTCTCATTTGGTATGGCGGGCAGGAACGAGGGCGCTGTTTTGCACGTACTCCACCCCGGGAAATGTTTGAACGCACTTCAGGAAGGCCTCCAGTAGCTCCCACATGCCGTACCGCGTCACCTCCGCGCTGTGTCCCCAGAGATGAAACCACGGCGCTTGCCTCTCGTGTGCGATCTCAAAGAGGGATTTTGCCAGCGGGAGCCATCCGCGCATCGCCAAGACCGGCACGCCGATCTTTCGCAGAGTTTTTTGAGCACGAGAAATCGGTTGGAATGCCTTGCGATTGAGAACCGGGCGAAGAGGGAAGGGGTAGACATGCAGTGTTCCCGGGAGCGCAAAAGGATCGTTCCCGTCGAAGGCATACGTTTCCGTGGAACGCGCGCCTCTAAATCCTTCTTCTCGCACGAGCGAAGCAATGTCGGGATTGTAGTCTCCGTAGGGATAGCAGAACATCGTGCAAGGTTTTCCCGTGACACTCTCGATCCACGCTTTGCTGCCGCCGATCTCCTCGCGCGCCTGTTCCAGAGGAATTTTGGACAATTTCGGATGCGTCATCGAATGTGCGCCGATTTCATGACGATCGCTTACATGTTTGGTTTCTTCCTTCGTCAGCATCGTTTGTTCGTGCTGAGGAACCGGGCATACGTAGAACGTTCCTGTCATACCGTGCACGTCGAGAAGTTGTGCGACACGAAGGTCGTCACGATAGCCGTCGTCCCAGGAGGTGGTGAATTTCATTTTCGCGTCGCAAAAATATTGTACCCCAGCGTGAATTTGCGGTTTGCCTCGCTCGTATCGCGCCCATCTGCCCACATGGAGATGCAGCCCCGGATCATACTCATCAGCGAAAAGAACCTTCCCAGGACCGGGCGCTTGTAGAGATCGAGCCGCTCGATCCAGAAACGGATCCAGTTTTGCGATCTTTGCGTGCGGTATCCGCCCCGCCGTTCGATGCGGATATCCTTGAAATACGGCTCGAAGAGGTTTTGGAGCGAGTACGGCGTAAAACGCCAGAAGTGATGCGGTTCGTCGCAGAGCGGGCACATGAAGGACACGGTCCCGAGGAAATGGCCGCCGGGCTTCATCACGCGCGCGATCTCACGGATGGCATTCTTGATTTCAAAAATATTCATCATCACTTCCGTGCAGAGGATATTGTCTTCGGAAGCGTCCGGCAGTGGTATTTTCTCCGCAGGAGCGATGATGTCTGCGCCCGAATCCGGGCTCGAATCCAACACCGTTCGTTTGGTCGCATGGCCGAAAAACTTCCGGTAGCGCTTGCCGTCCCAACCGCCGACATCGAGAAGGGTGCCTTGAAGAAGCGAAGCGTTTGTCTCCACAAATTTGGCCAAGAGGTAGCGATCGGGCTGAAAGACGCGCATGAAAACAGTCTAGCAGATGAGCATCGTTTGTGTTTATGCGGTTGCACGCATGCCCCGTTGCAAGGTTTTCAGCACCGGAATGAACGTGAGGGCAATGATGATGTGATAAACGGTGAGCGAAATGTAGAGCGCCCAGAGCGGTCGCATCACGGTTTCGAGTCCGAAGAAGAGCCAGATGCCTGTAACGGTCGCAATCGCGTTCAAGTATGCGGCGATATGGATCTGCGACGAGATTCGGAGAATGGGCGTCGCGAGCGCGTGGAACGCCAGGAAGAGATTCAGAAAGAGGAGGACGAGGAACGGATACACAGCCACCTGGAAATGCGGTCCGTAGATCACGGGGAGGAGCGGCGGGATGACGAGGGCGGCCGCGATACTGACGCCGAAATGGAGAGCCGCGGTATGCTTCGCGAGCTTGATCAGTGATTTTCGAAGAGTTTCTTTGCCTTTGCCGACCATGACGGGGATCGCAGAGGACGCGAGCCTGCTGATGCTCGAGAGGACGAACGATGCGGGGAGATCCGCGAGTTTCATGCCAAGGCGCAGAAGTCCGACCACGGCGGCGCTGACCTGGGTGCTGAATGCGAAGAGAAAAATATTCGGGTACAGGTTGCCCAGGCTCTTATCGATGGCGATCCAAAATCCGTCTTTCGCGTACCGCCAGAAGTGTGATGTCGTTCCGATATGCATGGCTTCTCCGAGAGAAGGTAGTCCGTAGAGTCGCCATATGCGCAACGAAAGAACAAGGGAGATGAAGCTGAAGAGGGCCGCTGCGACGAGCGAACTCATGAGGAGTCCCGTGACGCCGAGACCGGCGCTCAAAAAAGTCACGGCGACGAACAACTGCGTCATCGTCTTCGAATTTTCGAGTATGGTGAGCAGGCGGATCTCTCGCACAGTCTGGAGCGCAATCGAGACGAAGATGAATGGCAACTCACAGATGGAAGAAAGGAACACGAGCCCCGCAAGGACTCCGATGGAGTTTTTTCCGTAGATCCATCCTGTGATTCCCGGCGAGGCAAGTGCGAGCAGGATAAGCAAACCAGCCGCAGCCAAAGACGTGACAATGTAATAGTTGAACACCATTGCCTGCGCGGTACGATCTTTGCGTCCGTACGCTTCCGCGAAGAACGTCAGCGTCGTCGCTTGCTGGCCCAGGTTCGTGACGAGTCCGACGGTGCCGGTGTACGCGAGCACGACCGCGTAGTCGCCGTATCCTCCGAGCCCCAGAAAACGCACATAGAGGATCGACGCCAGGAAACTGCAGCCGATCGTGACAAGGCGTCCCATCTGCATCGTCGTGACGTCCCGGACGAACGGGATGCGCGCGACTATGAACAAATTTTTGAACATTTAGAGAATCGGTTCGACGCGGAAGGTATCGTTTTCGTAGCCGCCCCCTTCGCGCGATCGCGTCGTCATATCGATGATCACCGTAGGCTGAAGCGCGCGGTACGCATGAATCACATTGATCGGAATAATGGCCAGATCACCCGGTTCCAGGATATGCCTCTTTGTGGCTGTCATCGGTTCATCCACTCCCTTCGTTATAAGCTCCAAACGACCGCTCACGACATAGTCGTACTGCATGGATTTCTTGTGATAGTGATTGGCCCGCACGGCATTTTCAGTAAAGGTAATCATGCCGATATGACCGAGCGGCTCCTGCGTATTGAGCAGGTCGATGATTTCGCCGCGATCATCCGCGTGCGCCGGAAGGAGCAGTCGGATTTCCACATTTGTCATAGATCCCGTCAGAGAATTTTCGGCGTGGGCAACGGGAGGATGAAACGCCCTCCCGCGTCCGTGAACGCCTGGAGATTTTTCCGTATTTCCGGCGCGAAGTTCCACGGCAGGATCAGGGCGTAGTCCGGCTGCCGGCGCAGGAGCTCGGCGTCGCTCAGAATGGCGATATGCGTTCCGGGGGTCCATCGGCCGACTTTGAGCGCGTTTTTCTCCGTCACGAATTCCAGTATTGAGGAGTTTATCCCGCAGAAGTTGAGGAGCGTGGATCCTTTTGCGGGGGCACCGACCCCCGCGAGACGATAGCCCTGATCTTTGAGCTTCTGGAGCATCGTCACGAGATCGTGGCGAAGCGCGTTCACGTCCTTTGAAAAACGCTCCAGTCTCGTCAGACTATGCACGTCCATTTGTTCTTCTCGTTCCATCAAACGCGCGATGGACGGTTGCACAGGATGAGCTCCCTTTCTGCCGATGAAAAAGCGAAGACTTCCGCCGTGGATGTCCGCTTCCCTGGCGTCGAAGAGTTCCATGCCGAACCGCAGGGCAAACTGCGTCATCGGTTTCACGGAAAAATACGAAAGGTGCTGGTGATAGATGGTGTCGAATTCCAGCTTTTCGATGAGATGCAGCAGGTGAGGAGCTTCGATGACAAAGACGCCGCGGTCTTCGAGGAGGAGGTCAATCCCTTCCATCAGATCATCCAGGTCATCGATATGGGCGATCACGTTGGTACCCGTGATGATCGATGCTTTCCCTTTAGCTTTCACAATCCGTCTGGCCGCGTCCGAGGAGAAACATTCCGTCATCGTATCCAGACCGTTTTCAATGGCGATCTTCGTCATCCGTGGCGTCGGATCGACGCCCTGAACGATCATTCCCTCGCTCCGGAATCCCGCGAGGAGGAGTCCGACATTGGATCCGACATCCACGGCCAGCGATCCGGAAGCGACGGAAAATTCCCGGACGATGTCTTTCGCCATTTTCAGGAAGTGCTTCCTCCCGGTTTCCGTGATCGCGCCGTCGTACAGATAGTCGTCACTGCCGTACAGAATCTCCGGCTTCACGACATACGAGATCTGCACTTGCCCGCATCCCGTACACAGATTGACCGCGAGAGGATAGACCGGTTCCGGATCTTTTAATTTCTCCGTACGCACGAAGCCGTCGCTGTGCGGATGCATCCCGAAATCCAGAAATGTCTCGAGTGCGGTGCTGTGGCAGAGGCGGCAATCCGTCCGAAAATAGCCGGATGCCTTCGCCTTCTTATGAAGATCGGGCGCAGCAACTGCCGACGATGCCGTTTGAACCAGAGTCATAGTGAAAAGAGAGCTTACGGTGACCACAGAAGCAATCCGGAGAAGTGTACCTCCTCCGCGGTCCGGTCGTCTATGGTGAGTTTCTCACGTTTTCCGGCTTTTTCCCGGTACGCATTCTTCGTAGACCTGGAGAAATCGTCCCACCTGCTGCTCGACGCTGTGCGCGAGTCCCCATTGTCGGCAATCTTTCGGATGGATCCGTCCCTCTTCCAGAATCCAGCGCATACGTTCTGCGACGGTTGCTGTGTCGTGCGGATCGACCACATAACCGGCTTTGCCGTCTTCAACCGCTTCTCCTCCTCCGGAATTGGTCGGACCCATGGTGGGGATGCCGCGGATGCTGGCTTCCAGGAGCACATATCCGTAGCCTTCGAAATGATGCCCGTCCGATATGCCGAGGACGAGGCAGAGATCGGTCTTCGCATACAACTCCTCCAAAACGTCCCATCCTATATGTCCGTGGAACGTCGCGGCCGGTGTCAGTCCAAGATCATCCACTTGCCGCCGCGTCTCCTCCGCATACGCGCTCTTCGGATATGTTCCGACGAGGTGCAGATGAAAAGGAAGCGCGGGACAACGTCGCTTCAGCTCCGCGCATGCGGCGATGATCTCCGTCACTCCTTTGCGGGGTTTGATGCCGCCGACATAGAGGATATGTTTGCAGGCGGGGTCCGGTTTGTGATCCGTGCGGTGCGGGTCTTCGAGTCCGAATCGGAAGCGACGCATGCGTCGCTCCGCATCCAATGCACAATCGTTGCCACATTGCTCGGTGATGCCGGTAAGTGTCCGCTTCGTCGTGTAGTCGCTGGGCGTCAGGATGCGCGTCGCTTGTGCGTAGGTTTTGCAGTAGAGCCACCGCGTGTGGCGGACGTAGAGCGGCAACACCGTGTACGTGCCGTTGAGGCTGAGCAGCCATGGCGGCATGGGTCGCGTCATAAGCCGCACGAACGGCATCGCGAGCGCGTATGGTTCCACGAGGTGATGCACGACGTCGGGGCGGAATTCTTTGATGGCGCGACGGATAGTCCATGCGGTCTTGAACCAAACAATGGGCGAACCGAGCATATGATGCGTCTCCGGCATGACCACCCGCTCCTCTGCGTCGCCGCTCCCTTCGTGCACGAGGATCCGCACCGTATGGCCGAGCTTCCGGAGTCCGATGACGGTGTTGAGCCCATAGGTTCCCCATCCGGTAACCGGACGCAGTGAGGACACAACAAGGAGGATGCGCATGGGGACAGTGTAGAGTTCCTTCTTCGCCAAGGCTACGGGATGTATCAGTCCACCTGTAATTGCACTTTTCCTGGGTCGATGCCCACTGTAGCA
>JBBTTQ010000135.1:0-16177 GCA_038064175.1 Patescibacteria group bacterium | reverse complement strand
CCGACTCGTTTGAGCCATGGCGGTTGCGACCGCCATGACGCCAGGGCCTTCCCCTTCACCCCCCGTGGCGCGCCAGCCCGCCCTCTCCGCATGACTCCATGTGGTGAGCGCTTTACACTTTCTCCCCACATTTTGGCGTTGAGCCTTGTTTCCAACCAGAGACAACCGGGGTTTTCTTTTGGTATTGACCACCGTTAGCCAATTCCGTAGACTGTCGCAGCTTTACAGGGGGTACCCTGATATCGCTGGCACTTTTCTTCTATTCCCCTCTTACGTATGGCAGATGCCAAGAAATTCGTTCGCAATAAGACGCACGTCAACGTCGGCACCATCGGTCACGTCGACCACGGCAAGACGACTTTGACGGCCGCTCTCTCCATCAACTTCTCTCCGGAAGGCGAGAAGAAGACCTACGCGGATATCGACAACGCCCCGGAAGAGAGGGAACGCGGTATCACCATCAACACCGCGCACGTCGAGTACGAATCCGAAAAACGACACTACGCGCACGTCGACTGCCCGGGTCACGCCGACTACGTCAAAAACATGATCACGGGCGCCGCCCAGATGGACGGAGCCATCCTCGTGGTCTCGGCCGCCGATGGTCCGATGCCGCAGACCAGAGAGCACATCCTGCTCGCCCGCCAGGTCGGCGTTCCGTACATCGTGGTGTTTTTGAACAAGATCGATATGGTGAAGGATCCGGAGCTCGTCGAGCTCGTCGAGACGGAAATCCGCGAACTTCTCACGAAGTACGAATTCCCGGGAGACAAGACCCCGATTATCAGGGGCTCCGCTCTCAAGGCCGTCGAGGGCGACGCCGGTGAGATCGGCCATCTGAAGGATCTCCTGAATGCGCTCGATTCGCACATCCCGGAGCCGAAGCGCGAACTCGATAAACCCTTCCTGATGTCCGTTGAAGACGTGTTCTCTATCAAGGGACGCGGCACGGTGGCAACGGGACGCATCGAGCAGGGCAAAGTGAAGATCAACGAAGAAGTCGAGATCGTCGGCATCCGTCCGACCAGGAAGACCGTCGTCACGGGCATCGAAATGTTCCACAAGCTCCTCGATGAAGGCATGGCCGGCGACAACGCGGGACTGCTGCTGCGCGGCATCGAGCGAGAGGATATCGAGCGTGGACAGGTCTTGGCAAAGCCGGGCAGTATCACGCCGCACACGCACTTCGAGGCCGAAGTCTACGTGCTCACGAAAGAGGAAGGCGGCCGCCACACGCCGTTCTTCAAGGGCTACAAGCCTCAGTTCTACATCCGCACGACGGACGTCACGGGCTCGGTGATTCTTCCGGCCAACGTGGAAATGGTCATGCCGGGCGACAACATCAAGATCGAGGTGGAACTGGGTTCCCCCATCGGTCTCGACGCCGGGACGCGCTTCGCCATCCGCGAAGGTGGCCGCACGGTCGGCGCCGGTGTGGTGACAAAGATAATGAAATAGGTATTGAACGGTGGGACAGGAACGTTCCTGTCCCACCGTTCTACATTTCCTTCTGTTCTTTCCCTCCTCCATGATTCCTCCGAAGAAAAAAGCGGCGCCTGCCAAACCCAAGAAAGCTGCAACCAGAGCGGCTTCCCAGCCTTCGTCCGCCCGAGCGGGACTACGGCCGGCAGGCAAAGCAAAAAAGCCGTCCATAGCTCCCAAGACCGCTCCCAAAAAGGAGGCTCGTGCTTCGGAAGAAAAGCGGGAAACCAAGAAAGACGCAGGACCAAAGCTCTCCATCATCCGGATCCGCCTGAGTGCTTTCGATCACACGGTCTTGGACGAAGCCGCCGCGAAAATTCTGGAAACCGCGCAGCGCAGCGGCGCGCTCGTGCACGGGCCGATCCCCCTCCCGACCCACATCCGCAAGTTCACCGTGAACCGCTCGACGTTCGTCCACAAAAACGCACGCGATCAGTTTGAAATGCGCACGCACAGACGCTTGATCGATCTCTCCGAAACGACCTTCAAGACGATGGAAAGCCTCCAAGGTCTGAGCCTCCCGAGCGGCGTGGATATTGAGATTAAGATGGGATAAGGCTAAGAATGAGGAATAAAGAATGAAGAATGAGGAATAAATTCTATTCTTCATTCATAATTCCTCATTCTTGATTCTGTGCATCATCCCCACTTCTTCGCCTTGAGCCCGGCCTTGGCCGCCGCCTGTTCGGCGCGCTGCTTGGAATTGCCTTTGCCCGTCGCAACTTTCTCCTCGCCAATGAAGACCGCGCAGGTAAAACTTTTGTCGTGATCGGGACCGGATTCGTCAAGGACATCATAGTGCGGCGTGATGCCATACTTCTCCTGCGCCTGCTCCTGGAAGAGGCTCTTTTCATCGCGATGTTTTCCCTTTGCAAGAAGGTCATCCAGATTGCGGAGGATGAATTTCTCGCAAAATTCTTTGGCGATATCAAATCCCTGATCGAGGTAGATGGCGCCGATCAAGGCCTCAATGGCATTTGCAAGCGTGGAAGATTTCGATCGTCCCTTACTGGCTTCCTCCCCGCGGCTCATGAAAAGGTATTCCCCCAGCTTCAATTCCTTCGCGACTTCAGCCAGATGCCGCCCTTGCACAAGAGCTGAACGCCAATTTGTGAGTTCCCCTTCGGACTTCCCTGAAATGTGGAAGAGATACTCGGTCGTCGCAAGCTCCAGAACGGCATCGCCCAAAAATTCCAACCGCTCGTTGTTGCCGTGCGCGTGACTCTCGCGCACAGCCGAACGATGAACGAGCGCCTGCAGGAGGAGATCTTTGTTCCGGAAACGGATACCGATGGCCTTTTCGAGATGGATGAACGGGGAGGGATTGGTCATTCGACGTAAGTGTAGCATGGCGAAACATGTCGAGCTCGCAGGAAAGAGTTTCGGGATGCTGGTTTCGGGTAGCGGGTTTACAGCCGGAAATCGAACCATGAACCAGAAACCCGTAACTCGTAACTGCCAGACAAAAGCCCGAAAGGGCTCTTTACTTGAATCAAAAGTCCGTCTATTCTTCCCGCCCCATGGCCAAACGCCCTACCCCCAAAAAGCGGAAGCCCAAGAGCGACGGACGACGTCAGCACTCTCAATTTATGCTAAAAGAAATCCGCCGCCTCCGGAATAAAATGAATTCTCCGTATGCGGCGCCCGCGGAACAGAAGAGCAAGGCAGATAAGGAGCTCAAGGGGATCACGAGAATCAAGGCGTGAACAATGTTGCTGGTTGCTGGTTAACTCGTTGCTCGTTGAATATCGAAAATACAATCATTCCGGTGATGCCACTTTCCTTTCAGGAAACGGATAATGTCGCTATTCTTTCCACATGGCCCGCCGAAGACATCTCTCCAGAATTGCCGTCATGCAAACCCTCTTCGAAAAGGAGAAGCGGCCGGAGTCGGATCCTATTTCCTGTCTTGCACGCAATGGAGAGCAAGCCGGTGCATTGGACAGGGATTTTGCTGAAACGCTTCTGATCGGGATTTTGGATAAGAGAACTGAACTCGAGAAAGCTGTGGCGGAACACGCGCCGGAGTGGCCACTGGATCGCATGGATCCCATCTCGCGATCGATCCTGCTGCTCGGAGCCTACGAGCTCCTCTTTGGAAACGACGCGCCGGAGGCGGTCGTGATGAATGAAGCGATCGAGATCGCCAAGGAATACGGAACCAAAGAGAGTGCGAAATTCGTGAACGGGGTCTTGAATGCGATTGCGCACAGGAAGTAGCTGCTTGGCTGCCTAGTGTAGCTTCTTGGCTGCCTAGCTTTTTGAAGAACCTGCATTTTATGTGCAGGAAGCTAAGCTGCTAGGAAGTTATACCACTTCGCGTTCAAAACGTTATGAATGCCTTGTGATTACCGTAATGAGCTCTTGCGCTTCGGGGAACGCTCCACGGTACGAGAGGAGGAAGCAAAAGGTGCACCCACTGATAACGTTTTAAATGAAACCTGGTATTAGAAAGCTACCTCCGGTTCCCCGATAGCGCAATCATGAACCGGACCACGTAGAGGAACAGATTGAAGATATCGAGGTAGAGACTGAGCGCCAGCTGGAAAGGATTGGCCCCTGCGCGTCCCAACTGCTGAATGCGCTGAAGATCGAACGCCAAAAATGTCGCGAACAGAAGGACTCCGCCGCCGGAGAGCATCAGTTCAAACTGCCCGCTCCGAAGCGCCGGAAAGAAAACCTGGAGAAGACCCAGGACGATGAGACCCAAGAGTCCGAGGAGGAGGGCCTGCGCCAGTCCGCCCAAGTTGATGCGTGTCGTACGAGCAAACACCGCGGCGGCGGCGGACAGGAATGTTGTGGAAGCCAATGCATTCATGAGAATGGAAGCGCCGTTAGCGTATCCGAGAAGAACGTAGAGAATGTAGGGAGTGATCGTGATGCCTGAAAAAAGCGGGAACAGAGCGAAGAGGATGTAATTCCACGGCGTCCTTCTGCTCCACCACCCGGAAGTAAAAATGATGGCAAGCTCGAGGATGAGCAAAAAGAAATGAGCGCCGGTAGCGAGGAGCGCGGACGCAAGCGCAACGCCGAAGAAAGCGCCGACGGCCGTGAGTCCCATCGCGAATGCAAAGAGAAGATAGACCTGTGCCTCGGTGGAGGCGGAGAGCAGGACGGGAACTGCGGGACGGGAGGAGGAAAATGCCATACGAACATCATACGAGAACCTGAATCATCTGCAATAAAAAACTGCTCTGGGCAGGTTTGCGGGTTACGTGTTTCGAGTTCCGGGTTCAAACTCGTAAACTCGCCGTGCAGGTCCCCTTGGGATAAACCCGAAACTCGCCCCTGCCCGAAGGCACTGGCTGGGAAAGACGATTTCTGCTATAATTATGGGATTTCATGAACAGCACGTACAAAGCAATTTTGGCTCTCTTGGCCGCTCTTCTTCCGCTCAAAGCGCACGCTTTTCAGATTCCCAATAACTTCTGCGGCATCGGCGGGGCTTTCGGCCTTTCCACGAATTGCGGCGGAGGCGGATCACAGGGCCTAAGCGCCTATCTCGTCGCGTACGGCGTCAACACCATCGGCGTTATTTTTCTCGCCGTGGCGCTCGCGATGTTCTTCCAGTACGCCGTGACGCTGATCGTCGGCAGTAATGATGAAAGCATCGTCACCGAAGCAAAAACGGCCTACGCGCACGCCATCACGGGAGCCGCGATCGTCAGTATGGCGAGCTACTTCGCGTATGCATTTTCACCGGATCCGACGGTCGGACCGGGCGGGGCATTCGTCTATCGCGCTCCGATTGAACAAGGATTTCTGAATGCCATTCTGTACTTCAAAGTGATTCTGGGCGCCGCGATGCTCATCAACATCGTGATCCAGGCTACGCGCATGATCACGGCTCAGAGTCAGGAAGACGCAGACAAAGCGAAACAGAGGATTCTTTATGGATTTGTGGGCGTGGGTATCATCCTACTTGCAAACAGTCTTGTCACAGCGGTGTATCCGCCCTTCGGCGGAAACTCCGGAATCATCTCCGATGAAATCGTCGGCATTGCGAATTTCCTCCTTGCTGCATTCGGACTTATTGCCGTGATTGCGATCATTATCGCCGGAGTATACCTGCTCATATCCGTTAAAGAAGACTACAAAGAAAAGGCTAAGCAGGTCGTTCAAACGAGCATCATAGCACTTGCTGTTGTCGTTTCCGCCTATGCCATCGTGCATGCATTTGTCTTGATATAACGAATGTTCACCCTTGCCTCCCCTTTCGGCCTGCTTCTCGCCCCCGCTTCGGCCTTCGCTCAGACCATCAGCACAACGGTGGCTAAAACCGGCTGGTTTCTCCCGGGATTCTTCTCCGGCGGCCCGGGTTGCGTCGGCAATGGCTGCGCTATTGTCAATGTCGTCGGCGCCTTCATCGCAAATGCACGACCGCTCGTCTTCATCGGTGCCGTGTTCGTCATCACGATCGCGGGATTCAGGATGGTAACGACCGAGGAAGAGGAATCATTCTCAAAATCAAAACGAATCATCAGCGCGGCGCTTACCGGAGTGGTTTTGTCATATCTCATCGTCCCGTTTGTGAACGCCTTCTACGGCGGACTCGGCACCGGTTTTGCCGGCGGCATCTTCGGCGGCATCTACGGCATCGGCGCCGTACCGCAGGGGAATATTATTCTGGGCGCAAGTGTGCTCTATCCCGAAGCGCTTGGACTCATCAATTGGGCACTCGTCATCATCGGAACGCTCGCTGTGTTCATGATTATCATCAGCGGTCTGAAAGCCATGACCAAAGCCGGCTCCGAGGAAGGCGTCGAAGAAATCCGTCGAACCGTTCTCTACGTTGCCGCGGGTCTTCTCCTGATTATCTTCCGGGAGGCCATCAACTTCACCTTCGGACTGTCTTCCACGCAACCGAATGTGCCGGGAGCGCCGAATATTTCGCCGGCCGCCTCTGCTGTCGTGACGGTCGTAAACTTCATCCTCGGATTTGCGGCTCTGGTGGCGGTTGTGATGATCGTCTACGCCGGCCTCCTGATGGTCATGAACCTGGGCAATGAAGAGCAATTCACCAAAGCCAAGGGTCTCATTGTCCGCGTCGGCATCGGACTCATGGTGATTGCCGTGAGTTTTACGCTCGTGAACTTCGTCATCGCCGCCGCACTTCCCTAGAATGATGAATTACGAATTGAGAATCAGGAATAATTCTTGATTCATAATTCCTGATTCTTAATTCTGTTCCGTATTTTCAGAGCAATTTCACACCCCCGTCGAACGGATGCAACGTCATGCGTCCGGATATAGGTGGCACCGCTCTGCACCGCCCGAGCGGACGCCGCAATCGTTCCCGGCAACCGATCCTCTGTTTTCAGATTCTCCCAACCTGCGAGAAATGACTTGCGGGAAGGACTCACGAACACCGGACTTCCGAGTGTCAGAAATTCCCCGAGGCGGGCGATGATTTCAAAGGAATACTTCGCGTCGCTCGAAACGAAATGACCGAGCCCCGGGTCCAGAATGATGCGATCCGGAGCGATGCCGGCTGCAATGGCAGCCCCTTTCCGTTGACGAAGGAATGCAGAAATGGTGTCAATCACATCATCATACCGGACATCGGCAATGGTCGTCCGTGGAGTGGCATCTTTGGAATACATAAGTACGAGAGAGACATCTGTATCTTTGAGAACCTCAAACATCGCTCCATCACTCCCCCGCCCCGCCGTCACGTCATTGATCATGACCACATCTTCTTTGACAGCTTCTAAGACGACTTCGGTTTTCCACGTGTCGACGGAAAGCTTTGTCTTGGGAAATTGCTTTCGGATAGCGCGGATGACGGGGATGACCTTGGAGCGTTCCTCCTCGAGCGACACATCTTTGGAGCCCGGCCCCGTCGACTCACCGCCGATCTCGATGATATCCGCCCCTTCGCGAAGCATCTCCCCCGCACGCTTTACCGCCGCTTCCGTCGAAGAAAATTGTCCGCCGTCGTGGAACGAATCGACAGTCACATTGACGGCGCCGACGATGAAAAAGGGGTTCTCCACAAAGGAAGTATAAGAGATTGTCAGAACGCGCAAAATAGACTACAGTTTTTTGCCATGGAAACCTTACGGAATGCATCGTTGCACGAAGAAAATCCGACCCCAACTGATCAGGAGGATGACGCTGATGATATCGATGCTTTGCTCGTAACGCGTTGGTGCCGTTTGGGAATGATTCAAAAAAGACACCATGACATTTTCGACTCAGCCGTGTTGAATGGTCCTCAGACTTATGATTGACCCGCATATATTCCGCGCTTACGACATACGCGGCAGGGCTCACACGCAAATAACGGAAGGGGCATGCGAGCTGGTCGGCCGCGCCTTCGGATCTGTCCTGCGTGAACGGTACAGAAAGGACCATCCCACAGTCGCCGTCGGGCGCGACGCACGCACGCACGGGCAGGAACTGGAGCGCGCGGTATGCAAAGGACTCATGGAAGCCGGTTGTAATCTTTTCCTCATCGGAGAGACCCCCAGCCCCGTAAACTACTTTACAATTTGCAACCGCAAACTCGATGGTGGCGTACAGGTGACTGCGAGCCACAATCCCGCAGCCGATAACGGCCTCAAGCTGCAGTTGAGGGATGCGCAGGCTTTTGCGGGTGAGGATCTTCAGGATCTTCGCCAGCGTATCGAGAAGAAGCAATTTTTTTCAGGCGTTGGAAGCGAGGAATTTGTCGATTCTGAAACACCGTACGTGGAACGCCTCCTTTCGATGTTTTCGGACGTCGGAAGAGGTCTGTCGATTGTGATCGACGGCGGCAACGGCGTTGCCGGGAAGCTCTACGCGGACATTGTCCGAAAAACGGGAGCGAAAGTGTTTGAGCTCTATACGGAACCCGACGGCACATTCCCGCATCACGCCGCTGATCCGAGCAAGTGGGAAACTCTCACAGATCTGCAAGCAACGGTACTGAAGACGAAAGCGAACGCGGGCTTCGCGTTCGACGGAGACGGCGACCGGCTCGGCATCGTCGATGAGAGAGGCCGTATCCGGTCCGCAGACGACATTCTGCTCCTGCTTGCCGAGGAGCATCTCCGGAAGGAACCGGGCGGCAAGATCGTCTTCACGGTCAGTAACTCCGGCGTTCTTGAAACGGAGATCAGGAAATGGGGAGGGGTTCCCGTGATGCGCAAAGTGGGACATTCCTTTGTCGAACACGCGATGCGCGAGAACGGAGCGCTCCTCGGGGGTGAGCAATCCGGACATTTCTTCTGTTTCGACAATTACTACGGTTTCGATGATGCGCTCGCCGCCGCTCTTCATGTTCTCAACATTCTTTCCAAGCGAAACGAACCGCTTTCGAAGATCCTGGGAACCTACCCAAAGGTCTTTCAGACTCCCGAGAAACGTCCGCACTGTCCCGATGACAAAAAATCAGACGTCATCCGCCGCGTCACGGAACATTTTTCAAAGACGCACCCGGTACTTTCTCTCGACGGCGCGCGCATCGACTTCGGCGAGGGGGCATGGGCCGGCATCCGTCAGAGCAACACGAGCCCCTGCCTCAGCATCTGCATCGAGGCTCGGACTGAGAAGAAACGAGGGGAAGTGGAGGAAGTTGTTTTGGAACACTTGAGAAAGTATCCGGAGATCACGTGGGAAGAATAGAGGAAATGAATGAGGAATAAGAGGGAATAGAGGCAATAGAAGAAACAGAGGATCCTCTATTTCCTGTATTTCCTTTATTGCTTCTCAATCCCTCTGTTTTACAGCATTCCTACACGAAATTTGCTATAATAGTCCCATGTGGTTCTTCCGCCGTCGACGGGCACGTGCACCGAGGAAAATGATGAAGAAAGTGATCGTGGGACTCATCATCGGCGGAGCCATCGGCAGCATCATCGGAAAGAAAATGATGGAGCAGGATGAGGAGGAGGAAAAGGAAGATAATGACTAGGAATAAGAGGAAAGAGAAGCAATAGATGACTGTTAGATAGTCTAATCATTAGATACTCTAACAATCCTATCCTCTATTGCTTCTCTTTCCTCTCTTTCTTCTCAATCATCCAGTTCCCCCACCAGATTCCTCTCCATCAATTCCCGCAAGCGGAGTGGGGATTTTGCCTGTGCCAGCGCCCACATCAGCTTCACCACGGCGCATTCGTAACTCATGTTCTTGCCGGAAATCATACCCAATTCCTCCAGTGTCAGTTGTTTCCGGAAGACATGAAGATCGATGGTTCCGCGGAGTGATTGCGACACAATGACCACGGGAATGTTCTCTTTGGTCAGATGCCGGAGCCACGAAAAGAGCCGCGCGGGAAGCATCCCAGGACCGTATGCGCGAAGGACGATGCCGTGCGGCTTTGCTGCCAGAACGGCATCGAGATACGTTTCTGGCATTCCGGGGTGCAGCGTGACGAGAATGACATTGGGATCAAATTCAATCCGGCAGGACAGCGTGCGCTTGCGCCGGACCATGCGCCACGGATGCAGACGAACGCCGCTGCTGAAATCCGCAAGCGCGGGAAAACGCGGGCTGTCGAATGTCTGCAGCAGCGACTCGTCGATTTTCTTGGCTCTGCATCCGCGAAGCACCCTGGGTCCGAGCACGACGCACACTTCGGCGATGTCGAGCTGCGCCGCGCGGATGGCAAAAATCAGATTCATCCGACCATCTCCCGCAATGTCGTTGATGGGCAGGAGCGCGCCCGTGAGAATCACGGGCTTGCGCAGGTTCTGCAATGCAAAACTCAACGCTGCGGCCGTATAGCTCATGGTATTGGTGCCGTGAATCACGACAAATCCCTCAAACTCGTCATAGATGCTCCGGATGCGGCTCGCGATCCCCACCCAGTGTTCGGGCGTCACTTCGGACGAGCCGACGTTGGATATCGAGAAGAATTGGAGAGCCACTTCCTTCTGCAACTCCGGGATCGCACGATGAATGATGCTGAGTGACTCCATCGGCTCGATCCTTCCTGTCTTTTGATTCATCACCATTCCGATACTTCCACCCATGTACAGAATCGCGATTTTTGTGCGGGGCATGAGCGCATTATAGAGGAAAATTCTGCAGGAGAGGAACGCTCCTCCCCTGCAAGGATTATTTAAAAAAACCCCGCTCCCCTCTGAACTGCGCGCAGTGCAGGGGTGGAACGGGGTTTTGTGCGCACTTTTAGTCCCGAAGGACCAAAGAGTGAGCAGTGTGCAGTGCGACCTCACTGCATACTCCCTACCCTTCTTGGCAACAAGAGAGTGTTGCCTGCTCGTGTGTGTTTGTGTTCGAGACGAAAGAACGGTTTTGTGTTTGTATAGTCGAGTTTCCCTCGCGAGGAGGGAACCTCTGTTGGGTGCGGGCACATCTCCGGGACTTGGATCGTCGCCGGGGATGGTCGGTTGACCGCGGAGGCAGGGAGGGGTGAGGGGTGACTGATCGCAGAGTGAAAGCTTCCAAATATGGAATATCTGCCGTCATCCCTCGCCCCCACCTGCCTATGCGTGAGAGGCAAACCTGCGGTTTTCCTCTCACGAACTCTCCTTTCCCTATAAGGGATCGCTCCAGGCAGGCAGCGCCTGCCTTCGCGATGAATTTTTTGAAGGGCAGAGATGTCAAAGAGCGAACCCTCCATCTTATCACAATTTCTGTCAAAGATCAATGTGATGCCCACAAGCTTTTAGCTGATAGCTTTTCGCTTTTCGCATGAGGTACCATCCCCCCGTGTCCGGCAAACTCGTTCTCATCATGGGTCCCAGCGGAGTGGGGAAAAGCGTGATTCTGAAGCGACTTCGAGCGAAGCATCTGGAATTCCATTTTCCCCGCTCGGCGACAACACGACCGCAACGGACCCGCGAAGGGGCGGAGCTCTATCATTTTTTGTCCGATACAGAATTTGACAATCTTATCCTGGAAAAGAAAGTTCTTGAATACGCCACCGTCCACGGCGGATCGCGGTACGGGACTCTGGTGGAAGAAATTATCCCGGCGATCAAGCAGGGAAAGACCGTGATTCGCGAAGTGGATGTGCAGGGTTTTGAGAACATCAGGAAAAACGATCTTTTCTCCGGCAAGAATGCCAAATACCGACTGCAATCCATCTTCATATTGCCGGAAAGTAAAGAGCAACTGATTGGGCATATTCAGAAGCGGGCACCTATGGAACAAGACGAACTGAAACGTCGTCTCGAGAGTATGGAAAAGGAACTTTCCTATGCGGACGCGTGTGACGCCACCGTTCAAAACCTGGAAGGAAACATGGAACAAACTATTCAAAAAGTCGAGGAGATTATCGCAAGTGAAAGCTGAGATATCTGAACAACTTTTGCATCATATTTCCGGTCTGCGGGAATAGAAAAAGGGATTCGAAGCACCTTAGAATCATAGCATCCACCTATGCATAAAAGATCCTCTGCATCACGTATGATGCCGTTTGCCGTCGGCCTGTTTGTCCTTCTGACCTCGTTCGCGTACGTCGTACCCCTTACCTGAGGGAAAAACCTACGGTTTTCCTCTCATGAGCAAAGCCTGCCCCCTCACCCAGCCTCTCCCAAAGGGAGAGGAGCAAAGGAAATCTTTTTAATGGTTCATCGCCATTTCTATGAAAACGAAGACAGCGTAAATCAGAATCGCTATCCACCAATTGAGAAGCCCCAAGAGATGGAAGAGGATCAGAACGACCGTCCCCATGCCGAGGAAGATCCCCTGGCGAAGCGAAATGCTGAGGATCCTGCCCGCGTCCCAGCTGTGAATGGGCAGCGCTCTCCAGAGGACGTAAAACAGAAGCGCTCCCATGGAGCTGACCGCAAGGAAGATGCTTCCAAAAAAAGCCGGGATTGCCTGCCCCGGGGCGCTCAAGGGGCTCACGCGAAAGAGCACCACGAGGAACGAGGTCAAAGAAAGCATGGCCGAGAGGATGATGCCGAAGAGGAGGCTGGTCATTTGGAGCGATGAGCGGTTAGTACAGTATTGCAGCGAAGCGCTATCCGCTAATCGCTAACCGCTTTTCGGGAAGACCATTCATCAAGGAACCGCTTCAGGGCGTGGAAATCATCCATGAGCGACTGCCGGAGGCCGCCGTTATGCAGTGCCGCAGCGGGATGATAGATCGGAAACAGCGTGACCTCGTCCGTGAGCGTATAAGGCTTGCCATGAGCGTTGGAAATGGACTCTCTGGCCAGAAAATGCCCAAGCGCATGGCGTCCGAGCGGAACGATGATCTTCGGCTTGATCAATGCGATCTCCATTTTGAGCCAGGGCATGCACTGCTCTTTTTCCCCGGGAGTCGGTTCCCGGTTGCCCGGCGGACGGAATTTCACGACGTTCGAGATGTAAACGTCCTCGCGCTTGAGCCCGATGGACGAAAGGAGTTCGTCCAGAAATTTGCCGGCGGGACCGACAAAAGGGCGCCCCTGCCTGTCTTCCTGCTCCCCGGGCGCTTCGCCGATGAACATGATCTCCGCCTTGGGATTTCCCTCCCCCAGGACGGGGTTCGCCGTTTTCGAAAGCTCACACCCCTTCCACTCCTTCAGTTTCTCCGCCAGCGCTGGAAGTGTCAGAGTCACGGACAGATGATAGCACGGATGCAACCTCGGTCTGGAATCTGTGAAAGATGAATTCCCTTTCAAGAGCACCGGAAGCATCTACGGATTTTTCTCTCTGATGCGTCCGTCCGATATCCGACAAAAAAAGATCCAGACTCCTTCGTATTTCCTGAGCCCGGAGATGGTTTGGAGATAATCTCTGAAGGGTTTCGGCCGTGTCCCGGACAACGCCGATATGTTCCTCGTAGATTTCCTGATGCAAGGAAGCTGGACGACGGAAGAGGGCAACCATGGATTGTATCATATCTAATTTTTACATATTGGCAACTACCGGACGGCGCAGGTACGCAACGCCGGCGGACGAAGGCGGGCTTCCCGCGCATCTTCATTAATATCCTGATTTCACTTTTTTTATTCTCTCCGAAACTTTTTTCTGCAAAGCCTCATCCCCTTCTGCAAGAATCCTGATGGCCGCAAGCGCCGCATTCTTCGGATGCAACACCGTAAGCGCGGGAACATCGGAAGGCATGCGGAGGTTGCTGTGGATGTCCGTCAGGTATTCCGTGAGATCTTTGTACGGCGGACAGTTGATGACGGGATGCACGGAAGATCCCGCGACGACTCCCCCGAGGCCGTTGCTCATCCCGACGACCTTAATGATCACGGTCGGCTGAGTCTCCGCATTCAGTGTCTCGACGATCTCCATCACCTTCTCCGGCACCTTGTGCGCGGAAGCAGTCACAACCTTCGTCGCAATTCCGAATTCCTTCAATAACTCCTCAGCGGGCTTGATGAACCCGGCATCGGACGTGGAGGCGAGGAAGAGGATGACTTGCATACAGGGATTATAGACATCCGTAGCTCATTGGACGAGGCTTTCTAAAGCCTTGCAAGAATTATAAATGCATGCTCTTACATTGAACTATGTCTCCAAACGTCATTGAGCCTGGTTCGCTCGATATTCATGAAGTTCATCTGCGCATCGGCGGGCTCATCACGGATACGGACAAGGGCAAATTGCGTACCGGAAACAAATTCATCGTCGTGGAACATTTCGTGACGCCCAATGGTGAACCAGTGGAGGCAAACGCATTCGATGTCAGAAATAATTGCTACTCGCTCTTTACGATGCCCAAACCTGAGGTCTATGAACATGAACGTCATAAATATATCCTATCCCACCATACGCCTCTCCGGGGAAGAACGGGAACGATCATGGGCGGAGGCATGCTCAGAATCATGCGGGAATTGATGCACACGGATCATTCCATCAATTACGGAGCCGTCCCCCGATATCTCTGTGAACAATTTGAAAATCTTATTTTGGCTGTCATGCGAGAACGGACGCAAGTGCCTGATTTGCAGCCAAAGGTGCCAGTAACGGAAGGCAGTAACCATTTGTATTACGATGACCAAGTCAGCTTTAGATGGCTACAATTCAGGCAGGTTGCCGAGGCTGCAAGAAAGATTCTGCAGAATCATGAATACACGTCTTATTCCAGTGAAGAGGGAAAATATCGTACATGGCAAAAACGGCTCCATTCGGAATGATAATCACATGGATTACTGAAAGCGAAGCGACGAATGGTGGAGCATTCAATGTTAATTCCGAACCGCCTCTGTTCTTTACCCGTGATGTAACAGACATTTTAGAAACATACATAAAGCTCGATTACTCGTTGCATTCGCTTATAGCGCTACTGGGTAACCCGCGAGATATGAAACGGTTTGTGATCCTATAATTTAAATTCGTCAAAAAGCAAGTGGTAGGAATTCCGAACTTCTAAGACCGTCAGCCCAAAGAGCGAAGATATTCTGCAATACGAGCTCGGTCTTCATTTGCTTTGTCTGCCTTGTGATATACCTCGATCCAAACAATGGTAATGCGATCTTCATGGTATGCGTAGATGATTCGCAGCGAATTACGACGAAGCGTTTTGCAGAAGAGATGTCCTTTCACAATGCACACCTTCTCCCCTCGATGAACGACGGTGCGATGTTGGCTGGGGCCAGTGGGATCTAGGGCAATGAAGTTTTTTAAGCGCTCCAAATCTTCGGGCAGTGTTCGAAATTTCCGCTGGAGACGCTCGAATTCTTTTTCAAATGGACCCCAATATTCAAAGTGGATCGCTGTCATAACTTCGCATTGAATAAGGTGGTTCACGATAAAATACGTACTCGTAGTCCAGTGCTTCACCCGGCTTGTGGACTTTCCATGGAACATCTTTGTGCGAATACTCACGGATTTGCGCAGCGTTCATGTCAGACAGCCGGGCGATTTCCGCATCGATATGCCGCAATTCTTTTGCATCTATTTTCGACAGATCGGCCTCGCGTAGTGGCATATATTTTTTCTGTTCATACTGAAAATATTTGCTCTTCACTCTCATAAGATCTTTTTCCTTCTCCATTTTTGCAACCATTTGCGTGAATCCCACGGGCGAGGGTCCATGGTGATTTTTGATGTATTTCAAACCCATCAATTGTTCCTCAAATTTCTCATAGAAGTCAAAATCGATGAAGTAGAGAATTTTATAAATGACTGTTTCACCGACGTTCGGCTTAGCCCCTATCTTTTGCAGAATATAAAGAAGAATTTCACGGAACTTTCCCATATTTTCCTGCGGGATATTAATCCGCATATCATTCTTCTCTTCCATTCTTCCCTTGGAGGGCAAATGCGGTACTGTCACCTGCGGTTCCCTTCCTGCAAGGAAATCTTCTAGGGTCATCCCAAAAATCTCCGAAAGCTTCTGCGCTTCTGTCACGGTCAGCTCACGTTCTCCCTTCTCGATCTGCAGATACGTGGAGCGCAAGACGCCGATTTCCCTAGCAAGCTGCTCCTGAGAGATGTTGCGCTTTGTACGGAGTTGCCGGAGATGGATGGGGTCGAAGGCCATGGAGAATATGATAGAGCATGTAAAAAAATCCGTCAATGATATATGATGAAATTCTTGACAATCACTTTTGACTGTGTATTCTGACCATACTATGTCTTATCTCTACAGCACACGTCAGCGTGGAACCGACACGCAAGGTCATGGTTTTGAAAAGAAAACTATTGAGGAGAAATTATCTGATTTTGAGCGAAAAGGTAATCATTGGCTCGAACTCATGCGAAACTGGATTATTGAAGCCAACCAAGCCGAAAATCTCTCTAAACAAGAAAATCCCTCACGGATGAGAGATTTTCTTGTTTCCATCGGCTCGAACC
>JBBTTQ010000134.1:0-11980 GCA_038064175.1 Patescibacteria group bacterium | reverse complement strand
CGCCATCGAAGCGCTGAAGCGCATGGCGGCGCCGGGGGCGACGGCGCTCGACGGCGGCGAGGAGCGCGAAGTGGACGCCGAAACGCTTGTTCCGGGCGATATCATCCTTCTCGGCGCCGGCGATAAAATTCCATCGGATGCCAGGATCATCACGGGCTTCAATCTGCATGCGGATGAAGCGGCGCTCACGGGCGAGTCCGTTCCTGTGGAAAAACATGCGGGCATGTTGACGAATGGCACACTGCCCATCGGCGACCGGCGCAACATGGTCTACGCGGGCACCGTCGTCACGCGCGGCCGGGGGGTCGCCGTCGTGACGGCGACTGCGATGCAGACGGAGTTCGGAAAGATCGCAGGCCTCCTCGAGAGTGTGGAAACCGGTAAAACACCCCTCCAGAAAAACCTCGATCGTCTCGGGAAAACCCTTGCCAAAGCGGCGCTCGTGGTCGTGCTCTTCATCAGCGGCGCCGGCATTCTCCGAGGCCAACCAGTGATCGACATGATCCTCTTCGGCATCGCGCTCGCAGTCGCGGTTGTGCCGGAGGCGCTCCCGGCGGTCGTCACCATCTCTCTCGCCATCGGCGTCCAGCGAATGGCGAAGAGGAACGCGCTCATCAGGAGGCTCCCCGCCGTCGAGACGCTCGGGAGCACATCCGTGATCTGCACGGACAAGACGGGCACGCTCACAAAAGACGAGATGACCGTGCGCAAGATCGTGACGCTGCATCAGACGTTCGATGTCACCGGTTCCGGCTATGATCCGCAGGGGTCATTCCTTATCAACGGACACGAGAAAGAGCCGTCCGATGCGCTTCGTATCCTCCTCGTGGCCGCGGCGCTCTCTTCGGATGCGACCCTCATCAAGAGTTCGGAAGGCTGGGATATTTCCGGCGATCCCACGGAGGGGGCGCTCGTGACGGTTGCCGCAAAGGCCGGGCTCCAGAGAGACACTCTCGTCGCGGAGCACCCCCGCATCGCCGAGATTCCCTTCAGCTCGGAGACGAAGCGGATGACGACGCTTCATAAGAAAAACGGCGACTCCATCGCATTTTCCAAGGGTGCGCCGGAAATCATCCTTTCCCATTGCGCGATGCCTCCCGCGGAGCGCGAGCACATGCTCGACGTCGCACACGCGATGGCGGAGTCGTCGCTCCGGGTGCTGGCGATCGCTTCCAAAGCGGGAGCGACGCTTCAGGATGCCGAGCACGGGATGGCTTTTTTGGGGCTCGTTGGGATGATCGATCCGCCGCGACCGGAAGCGAAAGCGGCTGTCCAGCAGTGCATCGCCGCCGGCATCAAAGTAATCATGATCACGGGGGATCATCCCGCGACCGCGCGAGCGATAGCGTCGGAACTCAAAATTCTTCGCGGCGGGCGCGTCGTGACGGGTGCGGAGCTGGATCAGATGGATGCGGAGATGCTGGAAAGCAGCATCGAACATATCGACGTGTATGCGCGCGTCTCGCCCGCGCACAAGCTGATGGTGGTGACGGCGCTCCAGAAGCTGGGACACATTGTCGCCATGACCGGTGACGGCGTGAACGATGCGCCGGCGCTCAAGAAAGCGGACATCGGCGTCGCCATGGGGATCACAGGGACCGACGTGACGAAGGAAGCCGCTGCCATGACGCTCACGGATGACAATTTCGCCTCCATCGTCTCCGCCATCGAGGAGGGGCGCGGCATTTTCGGCAACATCAAAAAGTACCTGATGTATCTGCTCTCCTCGAACGTCGGCGAGATCTGTCTGATGGCCGCCGCGACGGTCGCAGGACTTCCCCTGCCGCTCACGGCGGTCCAGATTCTCTACGTGAACCTCGCCACCGACGGGCTCCCGGCGCTCGCGCTCGCTGTGGATCCTCCCGAGCAGGGTCTCATGCATCGCCTCCCCAGAGACCCCCGTCGCTCCATTTTCACCCAACCGACCGTCGCGCTCATCTTGACCGGAGGACTCTGGTCTTTGATCATCAATATCGGTCTCTTTGCGTGGGCGCTCCGTTCGGGCTATCCGCTCGCAGAGGCCATGACGATGACGTTCGTATCGCTCGTCCTCATTCAGTTCTTCAAAGCCTACAATTTCCGCTCCGATCGGAATTCCATTCTCCGTCATCCGTTTGCGAACAAGTGGCTCAACCTCGCGGTCTTCTGGGAATTCCTGTTGCTCGTCCTCATCGTGACGGTGGCCCCGCTGCAGCGCGTCTTCGACACGCATACGCTGAGCATCCGGGAGTGGGTTCTCCTCCTCATGCTCTCTGCTACGGTTATTCCGGTTCTCGAGGGTGTGAAGTGGCTGGTACGGAAGAAGGTGTTTGGAACAATATAGTCATCTCTGTTCGGCGCTTTCTCTTTCTCACCCAGCGCACGCCTGCCGGCAGGCGTTGCTTTCGTGCGCGCCCTCTTTACGAAAGGCCATAATGCGCAGGGAGCAACCTGCGCTGGGTATCAAAAAAAGAATATCATCCACAAACCCTTGACAAAGGTACAATCAAGAGTATAATTTTTTGCGCTCTTTTACACCATGAAAAGGATCGATTGGGGATTCTACAGAGGATCGCGTGGTCCTCTGTAATAGCCCCACTCTCATGAAGGAGTTGTGTGATGCAGCAAGAATGTGATGGTTCTTTCAACCGGAAGCGCTTCGAAGATGCGCTCAGGCGCGATCTGGATCACGATCACGCCATGCTCCTGGCCCGGGATAATTTAGATCCCCCAGAACAGGAATTGCTGTGGATGCTTGCTCGAGGAGCAAATCTTTTGCGGGCGGAACTCGCTCGAAAGAGTGGAAGAAATCCGCGTGAAGACGCGATTCTCGAAGCACTGAGAAACACGGACAACGTCCGCGAAGCTCGGGTGATCGCCGATCAACTTACGAATGGCGCATCAGACGAAGTGCAAGTGTTGGAAGGGGCTGCAGCCTGAGTCTCGACAATGGGACTTAGGGGCGGGGTGGTAACGGAGCGATCCGTTACCACCTTTTTTTGTGCTTTTCTTTGGAGCCGCCCCGCGCATGCGGGGCGGCACACCTGACAATCTCTGTTTTATTTTCCCGGCATCCGTTGAATATTCTCCAGATGCTCACGCGCTTTCTCATTTGTAGGATCAAGAGCCAGAGACAATTCCAGCTCACGCTTGGCGTCCGCGAGGCGGCCGGATTCCGCGTAGACTCCTGCCAGATGATAGTGGGCTCGTGCGTAGAGCGGATCGATCGCCACAGCTCTTTCAAATGCGGCGACGGCCTCGCTCGTCCTTCCGCGTTTCTGATGCTGCAGGCCGAGATTGAAAAATGATTCTGCGAACGCCGGCTCCCGCTCCGTCGCGCGGATAAAGAGCCGGAGGGATTCGTCATTGTGTCCCATTTGCTCCAGCAGTTCCCCGAGGAAATAATAGCCGGCGAGATCTTCCGGCCCGATGCCCTTCTTGCTCTCCGAGAGACGGATGTGCGTCCGGTATTCCGCGATTGCGCGATCGTACTGCCCGAGTTCCCGGAGCGCATTTCCATGATTCACGTGCGCCTGCATCATGCCTGGCTCTTCAGTAACTGCTTCTTCAAACCAGGGAAGCGCCTGCGCCGCTTTTCCGTTCATCATCAACACTTCTCCAAAATTGTTTTTTGCAATGGCCGCATCGGGATACCATTTCAGAACATTACTGTAGAGCGATTCGCTGTTCCGCCACACCGCTCCCTGCGCGTAGGTGCGCATGCCGAGGAGAACGGAGAGGATTGCGAGGACGGGGGTTCTGATTCTCTTTGAGACATGGAGCTGTGGAAGACGTGCGATCGCAAGCCCCAGAAGCGAGAAGATACCGATGGATGCGAGGTACGCGTACCGGTCGGATGCGAAGAAGAGGTGCCCGTTCTTTAAAAAGTTCGTGTCGTTTGGCAGGAGCATGAGGAGGAAGAATCCCCATCCGAACGCAATAGTCCTGTTCTTGCGCAGTGCGACCATCCAGCCGAGAACGAGCAGGATGCTCACCGCGCTCGCGAGCAAAAAATCCTCAGCCCAGAACGACACAACGGTTGTTTGCGGATACATGACTGAGAATGTCACGGGCCAGAATATTTTCCACAGGTAAAACATGGTGCTCTTTTCCGCCAGCAGGAACATCGTGAGTGTATCCGTCGATGCGATGCTTTGTGTTTTACCGATGATTGCGATGACGCCAAAGATGACCGATAGCGCGAAGTACGGAATTTTTTCACGAACCGTTTCTTTCAGGTTCCTTCCCTCCTTCCAATCAAGGAGCAAAAGAATGAGTGGCAGCATGATGACCGAAACTTTGGCGAGGAGCGCCAGCAGGAAGCACGCCACACTCAGCCGGTACGTCCGGCGTTCATCACCGGATCGATACTGGAGATAGAAAAAAAGCGACAGGAGGAAAAAGAATCCGGAGAGCACGTCTTTCCGCGCCGCTGCCCAGAAGACCGCTTCCGATTGCAGCGGATGGACAGCGAAGAGGAGTGCGCTGACGAATCCTGTGAGATCGCTGCGGAAAATGCGACGTATCACCTGAAACACGAGGATCGCGCTGCCGATATGCAGGAGGAGGTTCGTGAAGTGATAGATCTGCGGAGCGAGGCCGAAGATCAAGTGCTCGATCTGGTAGGTGAAGAGCGTCAAGGGAACGTAGAGTTCCGGATCATACGTCGTGAAAATCATCCGGAGCGACCACGGCGTCAGTTGCTGGATGAAGGGATTTCTGGTGATCAACATTCTGTCATCGAGCGTCACCAATGCATTGCCGACATGTGGCAGGTACAGGATGGCCGTGACAGCGATCAGAATCGTCGGAAGATGCCAGAATCGGAGACGAGAGAGATTCATTGCATTAGATTCTAAATCCTAAGCACTGCATTCTACACAAATTCCAATCACGAATGTCCAAAGCCGGCATTTTGATATTGTATATTGATCATTGAAAATTGTTTAGAATTTAGAAATGAGTGCTTAGTGCTTTTTCAGCATGTTCTTGAATTCCTCCTCATCAATAATCTTCACCACAAACTTCTTCGCATCCTCCCACTTCGACCCCGGCTCCTCACCCGCAAGCACGTAGTCCGTCTTTTTGCTGACGGAGCCGTTCACGCGGCCGCCCCGGTCGCGGATCAAAGCTCTCGCCTCCTCGCGGGCGAGGGTCGGGAGAGTCCCCGTGAGGACGAATATTTTTCCCGCGAAGATCTGTGGGGTCTGACTGCCTTCCGGTTGCAGCGCTATGACACCCGCATCCTCCAATTTTTTGAGGAGTTTCCGATGCCCGGGATTTTTGATCCACGACAGGAGCGACTCTGTGTGGGATTCGCCGATGCCTGTGAGCGCATCCAATTCTCCGGCTTGGAGATGCTGGAGCGTTTGCCCGATGGCGGTCGGCGCTATCCCCGCGATTTTTACTTTTTTGCGGTCTGAAGCGCCAAAGAGCGACGTCTGGGCGGAAACGGATTCCTGCTCTTCCACGGTCAGGGTCGTGGCCGGCCACGCGATGCGCCGCGCCAGGAGTTCCGCGGTTTCTCTCCCCACATGGCGGATGCCTAGCGCGAAGAGAAAGCGATCCAAGGGGACGCATTTCGCCTGCTCGATGGATCTTAGGATATTTTCCGTTTTCTTCTCCTTGAAGAGCGGCAATTGCATCAGGTCGCCGGCCTCGAGCGTAAAAATATCCGCGGGGTCGGCGATGAGGCCGCTTTTGAGGAGTTCCTCGATGGTTTCTTTCCCGAGTCCTTCCATATTGAATGCGGTGCGCGACACGAAGTGCTCGATCTTCTCTTGCTCTTGCGCTCCGCAGGATGGATTCGTGCAGCGGTGAACGGCTTCACCTTCGGGGCGAACGATCTTGGATCCGCAGTGCGGACACTTCAGCGGAAACCGGAACGGTTTTGCGGATGCAGGACGGAGATTTTTCATGACTTCCACAATCTCCGGGATCACGTCGCCCGCTTTCTGGACGATGACGGTATCGCCGATTCTGGCATCCAGACGTTCGATTTCATCCGCGTTATTGAGCGTCGCCCTCGTCACGGTGGAGCCGGAGATGAGCGTCGGCGTCAGGATCGCCACGGGCGTGACGGCGCCGGTGCGCCCCACCTGCAGATCGATATCGAGAATCACAGCCGTCTTCTGCGCGGCCGGGAACTTAAAAGCCCGCGCCCAGCGGGGCGCCTTGGCTGTCGATCCGAGATCGTGCTGCATGCGGCGGTCATTCACTTTGAGGACGAGGCCGTCGATATCGAACGGGAGGCTTTCCCGTTTTTTGGCCGTTTCATCATAGAATTTCTGAGCGTCTTTGAAATTCCTGCACGTGCGCCACCCGCGGTGCGTCGGCACGTTCATAGAATCCAGAAACGTCATGAGGTCGCTCTGGGTTTTGAGTCCGAGCGTGTCCGCCATTTGGGCGTCGAGTCCGTAGCAGTACATCCGGAGGTCCCGCGCCTCCGCCATCCGGGGATCCAGTTGTCGCACGCTGCCTGCCGCGGCATTCCTGGGGTTTGCGAACTGTTCGCTCTCCGGCAGATTCTGATTGAGTTTTGCGAGCGCCGCTTTCGTCATGAAGACTTCGCCGGAGATCTCGAACGCGGAGGGAAGTTTTCTCTTCGAGGGGACGTTCACCGCGAGCGGGATCGACTCGATCGTGCGGACGGTGTGGGTGACGTCCTCGCCCTGGATGCCGTTGCCGCGGGTGACGGCGCGCTTGAACACGTAGTGTCCCTCCTTCTCTCTTTCGTAGACGAGCGAAATATTGAGTCCGTCGATTTTGAGTTCCGCCTCGATCTCCGGCAGGAGATCGTCTTTCCCGAGCGCGCGGCGCATCTGATCCAGCCAATCCGCGAGTTCCTCCGGCGTGAACGCATCCTGCAGCGATTCCTTCGGCCTCAAGTGCATGACTTTGGGAAGCCGGCCGTCGAGCGCGGCGCCGACGCGCTGGGTGGGGGAGTCCGGGATGATGAGATCCGGGAATTCCGTTTCCAGCCGGATCAATTCCTGCTTCAGCGAATCGCGGATATCCTCGGATACTTCCGGTTTGTCCTCGATGAAGTACGCGCGATTGAGGCGCTGTATCTCCACTCGCAATTTCGTAACCCGCTTCTTTGCTTCCGCATGATTCATAGTTGGAAGAATTATGAATCAAGACACTGGAATAATGAATGGTTTTTCGTGTTTCTTCAGAATGAAAGTTCATTCAAAAAATCCTGCAACCAGAAACCCACAACCTGCAACTCGCAGGTATTCTCTTATGGCACCGTGCTTCCTTCCGGCGCTGGCAGGATCTGACCGGCCGGGACAATCACGCGACCGTCCGGAAGCACTTCATATCCTTCCGGAACCTGGTATGCGCCGGTCGGTTCCCTGAAGAGAGCCTCGATCGCGGGTCCGATTGTGAGATTTCCGGACTCAGCAACGAGCATCTCGATCGGCTGACGCACGGCGGTATCCAGCTCCTCGACGATGCCGCGGAGCAGTTCAAAGCACTTCTGTTTCCCCTCGTCGCAGGCGGGAACCGCTTCGGTTTGGAATTTTACGAACGAAGTTTCATAAGATTGTTCTGTCGTTCTGGGGAGGAAGAGCCCTTCGTACTCCAGAATAGAGAAGACCTGCGGCAGAGCCGTTTCGAGGACATGTCGCATGCGGTCGGTGACGTACGCTGCGTCCGCCTGCAGCTCCGGTGACAACGGCGTCTCTTCCGGGGCGCCGCCGTGCTTTCCCGAGAGAGCCTCTTCCGCGATCTCCACTGCGTTCAAAAGTTCCGCGTGGATCTCCTGCAGGATCTCGGGGTTCTTTTCCTCCAGGTTTCCGCTGAGTCTCTCGCGCAGACGCGTGATGACGTTTTCAATAGCCGCGACCGCCTCGGGGTTCCCCAGAATCTGATCGAGCACCGTTTGCAATTGCCCGATGGCCTCCCGGACGACCTGTACCAACGTTGGCGTTTCTTGCAGGAAGAACGTTTCGCTTTCATCGGATCCGAAGTATTCACGCTCGATGCGTTCGTCCATGAAGAGTCCTTCGTCCTGACGCGGTTCCGGAGGTTCTTTCGGCGCATCCCGGGATGGAGAGTCTTCTCCCGCTCCGGGGCGGAGCATCGGCTGAGATCCTTTCCGTTCCGCATCCGCGCTCTTTGGTTCTGACGGTTCTTGCTCTCTTCCCGGCGTGGAACCGTTATCCAAATCCCCCCCGTTCTCCGAGTCCGGGATGACCGGCAGAAGAGGAGCGACGACCGGACCCGCGCGTCCGGTATCGGAATTTCCGCCGGAGTACTGGGTTCCTTTATGTGCCGACGATTCCTGTCCTCCCGTATTTCCTCGGTCGCCGCTGCCGCTCGGGTCCGGCATCGCCGGAGGCGGAGGCGGCGGGGGTTCCTGATTTCCCCCCTGGGATCCATCGGTTCCTGCAGCTCCTCCTATGGTCGCATGCAATTCCAGAGCCGTGAGTCCGATGAGTGACGTTGCAGCGGAAACAAACGCTGAGAGGATCAGTGCGGTCAGAATCCGCGGTGGACGTCTTTGAGAACGCATGGGTGCTATGTAAATTTTTGTTCCTCATCAGTATAGCACGTTTCGTTCTCGTTCGCCATGGCTCGAAGTTCTTTTCTCATGGCGATGAATGCCTCGGATACATTCTCAGATATTGTCTTTCGTCACCTTTGGTCGGCGACGAAGGCGGGTGGCGCGCCATCTCCTCCTTCGAAAGCATGCCGCTTTTGCGATGGATAATCAGCCTGTGTCAAAGACAATCGCTCGATAAGGATTCTTCCGCTGGGTACACTTCACGGCCATGAGGAAGCGCTCTGTCTACACCCTGCTCCTTGTGGCATCCTTTCATTTCGCGTCGCCCGCGTTCGCGTTTCTCGACGTGTTTGATACTTTAAAGACAAAACTGAATGTCCGCGCCGAACCTTCCAACGCCGCCAAGGCTCTGGAGCAAATTGTGAGCCAATTGGACAAAATCACCGGGTCCGCGTTTGAAGACGTTCCGGCGGACAGCTGGTACGGCGGGTACGTCCGGACCATCGCAAAGTGGAATATGGTAAAGGGGTATAAGGATGCCGAAGGCAAGCCCCTCAATCGCTACGGTCCCGGCGATCCCGTGACGTACGCGCAATTTTTGAAAATGGCGTTTCGTGCGGCGAAGATCAAAGAGAGATCGTGCGCCGCGAGCGACCGGTTCGAGGAATTCAAAGACCGCTGGTTTTACTATTTCTTCCTCTGCGCCGCCGAGCGGAACCTCCGACTCTTTCAGCCGGGGATGACCATCGATCCCGATGCGGCGATCTCGCGCGCGGAAGTCCTCGTGATTCTCCATGACGCTTTCGGCGATGAATTGCCGCCGTTCTCCGCTCCGTTCACGGACACCGCCGGGCACCCGTACGAACGGGATATCGCCTACGCGCACTTTCGCGGCGTCATCACGGGGGACAAGGATGCGAAGGGGGATCCCCTCTGGGTCTACCGGCCGGACGAAGGACTCAATCGCGCGGAGGCCGCGAAGCTCCTCTATGAGCAGCTCAGGTCGGTGCTCCTTAACCAGCAGACCGGCGACGCCGTCACGATCAATATCAACGTCAGTGACTTTGCCTTCAGCCCCAAAACCATTCGCGTGAAGCAGAAGCAGTTCGTCACGTTCAATTTCCACACCACGGGCATCCACACCTTCACCTCGCCCGCGTTGGTGCTGAACAAGATCCTCTCCGAGCCCATGCAGAAAATTTCCTTCTATGCGGCGGAAAAAGGAATGTACCCCTTCCAGTGCGCGGTCGAAGGGCATAGGGAGAAGGGGATGGAGGGGGTGATTATTATTGAATGACGATCAAAGATTTTTTGTTCCTGTCATCGACACACACCGTTCTTTTCCACCTTTGTCCGGCGACAAAGGTGGAGCCAAAACGCCGGCGCGCCAATTCCTCTCCGCCCGGCCCCGTGTCTCCTCGTCACCGCCTACAAGGATTCGGCGGTGACTCGTCGACGACCCTGCGGGCGGGGCCTTCCGCTTCACCCCCCGTGGCGCGCCACCCCCTTGCAGATCGAGTGGTGGAGAATTCAAAAATGTTTTCCTTGTTGTTTCCCGTTACACTCCCTTCGTGCGTGCGCGATTGCTCCTCCTCCAGGCAATCCTTCTCTTCTATCTCGCGATCACGATCGCGGGGTTTCTCTTCACGATGTTGAGGATCCGGTTGCCGCTCCCGTGGGTTCTCGTCCGCTTCAGCTACAACATGATGGCGCCGTACCAGGGGGACACCGATATCAATGAAGAGATGGTTGCGGAGGGACTCAGAAACAGTTTTTGGGAACCTATCGATCTCAATCCCTATTTTCCCGTCGGAGCCGGCGAAAAAAATGTGCGGATGTACCTGCGGAGTTTCCGGAGCACAGAGGACCAGCGCGCCGTGGGCGCCTACACCGATTTCGCCGTCGCGCTTCTGGAACGCGAACGAGCGAACGGACATCAGTGGAAAGAAGTCCGCTTAACGTGGGAGGAGTGGCCGAGATCCCCGCTCGGATTTTCCGCGCTGCGCAAAATGCCCGACCTGATCCGTACACCGATTGTCACCGTCCAATGAATGCTCCCTCTTCACGTCCGGCCCGATGGAACCGCTTCTTCTTTCGCTCCGCGCCGCCGCATGCGCTTGCTGTTTTTCGGATAGGCCTGGGGCTCTTCCTGCTCCTCGTCTGGGGGCTCCGGCTCCCGCACGTGCCGATGCTCTACTCCTCGGAAGGGGTGGTGCTGCCCCTGATGGATGCGACGGATGTTCCTCTGTTCCTCATTCCTTTTTTCTCCGTTCCGCCGGCCTTCCCAGCATGGCTTCTTTACGGAACTCTTCTGACGGCGCTCGTCGGCCTCACGGTCGGTCTCTTCGCGCGCGCGGCCGCTTTCATCGCATTCCTCCTCACGGCGTATTTCTGGAATCTTTCACTCCACATTTTCGGCACGTCCTTCGATCAGCTCTTTCTCTTCACTCTCTTCGTTCTTTCCTTCAGCCCCTCGGACCGGGGGCTGTCCCTCCTCATGAAGCTCAAGCACGGGTCGTTCCTGGCACAGGAGCCCGTGTGCGTCCTCCCGCAACGGATCCTCGCGCTCCAAATCACCGCCACCTACCTCGGCGTCGGTTGGCAGAAACTGTACCTCCCCGATTGGCAGAGCGGTCGGATCCTCTACCAAGGTTTCACCGGCCGCTGGGCGACACCTGTCGCTCTCTTCGCCGCCCGCCATCTGCCGATGTGGGCTTATGACGCGCTCGTAGAACTCACGGTCTGGTTCGAATTCATGATCCCGTTCGGTCTTTGGATCAGGCGATTCGGGATCCGCTGGTGGTTTTTTCTGAGTGGCACTGTTTTTCATACTCTGATTGCACTTTTTCTCGGCATCTGGTGGTTCCTCATCCTCATTCCCGCGTACATCCTCTTCTTCGAACCGGAGGAGGTGGAGTCGTGGTTTGAACGAAAGACGAAAAAGACCCGGAAGGCTCAGAAGACACAGAAGAGTGCATGATGCCTCCCTCTCAACATTTGCAGAATGCTTTTGCGCCCTCTCCCGCGAACGGGAGAGGGTAAGGGAGAGGGCGGTGTAAGGAGGTTTTATACATCTGCTATCAAGAGACATTGTCACAACCGAATCTTGAACATTTACAATCAAAAACCATTGAAATCCGTCTAAAAATAGGAAAGATACGCGACAATATGGCAGTACTCCACAACGTCGGTGCCCAGATCGAGAAAATCGATCAGCAAATCCTGAATTTGATCGAGCAGCGCGTGGCTCTGTGGCAGGAGGCCGTAGAGGAGGATCCGGAGGCGCTCACGGCCGAGCATGACGCCGAAGCCATCTTGTTTTGGGTCAGCGAAGCGGAGCACCGCGGTTTCGACGAAGCGGGCGCGGAGAGGGTGGGGAAGGCAGTCATCTCGCTCTGCAGGAAGATGGGGGAGTCCTAGCTTATAGCTGATAGCTCTTAGGGCTCTAAAAATTTCAACTTGAACAAGTAATTGATTCGTGCTTCCATG
>JBBTTQ010000133.1:3761-10360 GCA_038064175.1 Patescibacteria group bacterium | reverse complement strand
ACCTGACTTCGGTCTGGCTGGAACTGGAGGAAGAAATTTCCTTTCCGGTGCTGTGCCTTTCCGCGTCCGGCGGGCACACGGAATTGTGGCTCCTGGAATCCCACACAAAGGGGACCCTCCTCGGACGGACCCGGGACGACGCCGCAGGCGAAGCGTTCGACAAGGGCGCACGTATCCTGGGACTCCCCTACCCCGGCGGCCCCTCCATCGAGAAATGCGCAACGACCGGGGATCCTCATGCTTTTGAATTTCCCTTGCCACTCCGGCAGGAGCCGACACTGGATTTCAGCTTTTCGGGTCTGAAGACCGCGCTGAAATACACTCTCCGAGACATTCCCGAATTCAATGACCGAGTGCAAGCGGACCTCGCCGCATCGTTCCAGCACGGCATCGTCCGGCATCTGATGGACCGCATGGAACACGCCATACGGCAGTATCCACCCGTCCACGAAATCCACGTTGTCGGCGGGGTGTCCGCAAACAGCCATCTTCGATCGGAGCTTTCCAAGCGGGAGATCCCCTTCCGCGTTCCAAAAAAACTGTCCTACTGCACGGACAATGGCGCCATGATAGCCGCAGCCGGTTACTTTCTCCTCCGGGAAAAAGGCGCGGATGCGTGCGATCGATTTACAACAGAAGCATCTCTTCTCTTGAAGGCTCTGTCATAAAAACCGGAAACGAAGTTATCGGAGCAGCGAGCCATGGCTCTCTGCAGTCAGCTAAAAAGACGATAACGCAGGAAGGATCGCCCCGAGAGCGATGCCGGCAATTCCAAGAAGTGCGACGACGCGGATGAGTGTGTTTCGCTTCATGGTTCAACAGTAACAGTTAAAGATTCAGAATCTTTGTTGCCCAGGGCATCGGTCACGGTCAGTGTCACACGATATGTCCCCGGTGTTTCAAACACGTGCGCGTAACTCCTCTCGCCACTCTGGGAAACGATGAGAGCTGGCTCCGCGGTATTGCGCACGTCCCAGAGATAGGCGGTTCCCCCGCCGGTGGAGCAGAACGAATCGAACTGAATCCCCGATCCGGCGGTGAGCACGAGTGTCCTGCTTGCCTGAATGCAGGCATCCAGAAGAGGCTTTCTGACCACGATCGTCTTCTCTGTGGAGTATTCCTTGCTCGACGCCATGAGGACCCGGAGTGTAACCGTGTACTCACCCGGATGTTCATAGACATGCTCCGCCCGCGCGCCTGAGAGTTGCTCCGACGGACCTCCGGAGAAGTCCCCGAACGACCACTCAAATCCCGCCACTTCTTCCGCGGGAGGTATGTACGTTTCCGAGGCATCGAACGTGACATGCAGAGGGGCGACGCCTCCCGGCGGCTTCATTTGAATCACCGGAGCAGCCGCAGGAGGCATGGCCTCCAGCGTAATCTGCCGGCGGAGAACTTTTCCCTGCGGATCCTGCGCGACAAGCGTCAGATTGTACGTCCCCTCCTTCCGATAGACCGCCTGAATCTGCGCGCCCGTCGCATGAGCGGAGGTCGCATTGGCAGCCTCCCAGTAAAATTCAACGAGCGGTACGCTGGTCTTCGCCGTCAGATTGACAGTGACCGGCACTTCGGCGCGAATGGTATCGCCCTCCACTCTCGGCTCTCCGTCGAAGCGCAAATCACCCAGGAAAAGCGTTTCCGTCACGCGCACAAGAGTGGACAGTTCCGCGATTTTGCCGCTTGCGGAGCGCACTTTAACAGTGACGGGGTAGATGCGCGGCGACTGGAATACGTGACCGACTCGCCTCAGATCCTGCCCGCGCTCATCCGGTCCGTCATCGAAAGACCACGACACCTCTTTCAGAGGCTCCTCTGTATCGATGCGGAAGACCGCTCCGAAAGGTCCGGGGCCCATGAGCAACTTCGGTTCGGTGATGAGGGCCACGGGAAAAGGAGGCGGCTCCGGTTTTGAAATATCGATCATGCGTTCAAATGTCACCTGAGTCTGATTGGTGAGGGTGACAACGACGGAGACCGGAATGCGCTCGACCGCATAGTAGGTGTGCACGACATCGGTCGCCGTCGTGACCTGATCAGGTTCGTTATCGCCGTCGAAATCCCACATCGCTTCCTTCACTTCTTCGGGCTTTGCGACGAGATGCCGGATGCTGAAGCGCACGGGTTTTTCTATGATGGGCTTCAAGGGTGACACCGAGAACACCGCTCTCGGGATCAGGAGCCTTCGACCCACGCGACGGGACATCCCGTCATCGAGATTGATCCGAACCGAAGGCGTGTAGGATCCCTGACGCTCATAGATGGCCGTTGCGAACGGCAGCACGGTCTCTTCATTCGGACGGCCGTCGCCCTCGTAATCCCAGATATAAAGGATCGGTCGCAACCCGCGCCTGCGGAGAATTTCCGCTGCACGCTCCAGGCTGTAGGTGACGGAAAGCGGTGCAACAAAGTCCTCCTGCTGCTGCGGCTCCAGAATGTCCAACGCCAACCCCGGTTCGCGGGAGATGAGAAACGGCGCGATGGCGCTGAGGGCGATTCCCGGAGTCAGGACGAGAAGGAGCTTGAGAACGCTCATGCGGCGTGTCGCAACGGACACCGGCGCTTTGAGGACTCTCAGAAACATGAAGAGGCCGACGACGATAAACAGGGCTGCTCCCGCCATCGCAGAGAGCGTGCCAATGGTGACCAGGGGCGCCATGGATCCCGTAGGACTCGGGAGCAAAACAAGGAGCGCCAGCAACCACATCGCATAGACGCTATAGAGTCCTCCTCCGAGGATCAGCAGAAGTTTTTTGACGCGCGCTACCTGTTCGGGAGGAGGAGGCGGAACCTCCTTTGCCGTTGGCAAACGCTCGGCGCCGAGCCCGTCCAGCGAGGACGCAGGCAGGGGCCCATCCGATGCCTTCGGCGCTTCGGGGAGGCGCGGATCAGTCATTTGGCGGGGGTTCGGAAGGCGCAAGCCAAACATCGGTCTCGTCCGCATTATCCATGGGAGTCTCTTTCAGCTCTTCGTCGAGTTCCGAAAATGCATCGGGATCCGACGGAGCGGGCGTTGGCAAAAACATGAGAGGAGAAAAAAGTTCGAAGTCGACGGGCGGACTGATCTCAAGCGCGGCATTGGTGTCGGAAAACGTCACATCGAACCGAATGGCATACGCCTTCCCCGTCTGATCGAGAGGATCGATACGCCATGACAGCCTCTGGATATGAAACGTCTCTGCGTCGATCCAGATCTCGCCATCCGCGCTGTATGCCGCAAGCATTTCCTCCGTTTTGGACTGGTCGTACTCCTCACCCCGCTCTTCTGAAACTTTTTCCAGGTATGCCCGCAGCTTTTCACGGTCAATGGCCACGCGATAATGATACGCTCTGCGTCCCGCCATGGTCACTATTCCCTTGTCCTCGACGACGGTGATCACTTTCGACTGCGCCTGCAGGAGTGATGGATCGGGAGTCACACCGCTCGTCTGGGCATCCTCCGGTATCTTCCACCACGCGCCGAGGAAACGGTCCAGAGCCGCCTTTTTGAGCATCGGATGTTCCGGATCGACCGTGAGGGACGAAAGTTTCAGATACGTTTCGCTTCCAAAAGCGAGGAAGAGCTCCAAAGTTCCCTGAATGTCGTAGGAGTCTTTACCATCCGAAAACGAACCGTCTGCGGCAAGCGTCAGCGAAGATTGAGCGCCTCTATTCTGCAAAATCCCCTCCACTAAAAAATGGAGGACGGCATCGCTCTGAGGCAATGAACTGATCTGCCCCTCCGCCCTGTAGCGTGTCGATTCCAGTTCCTGCGTTTTCGCACTTGCACGTTTCAGCACTTCCTCCGGCGGGAGGAGGGACTGGGACGCGCAGGATGCAAGAGTGATGAGCGCTGAACCGCACAGGAAGAGTCGTCGCATGTCTGGAAACGGCGAAAGGATCGGGGATCAGTGTACCCGAGGAAGAGAAAGACGCCAAGGATACGAAAGAAACGAAGGATACGAAGGCAATGATGAGCTCTGCCATTCCAAATCGTTCGTTCGCTTCATTCATATCATTCGTATATTATCGTCCTGTTCTAACAGAAGCTTCAATATCAGAAGTTTCTTTAATAAGGAACCGTACCGTTCTCCTCCTCCTCGCGCGGACATTGCCGCGGAGGGCGAGGACGAGATCGCCGTTCTTCGACAGGAGAAGCGGCGACAGAAGAACCAGCCGGACGACATCGCCGCTCATACGGGACACGACCTGCGAAAGCGGGGCGCCCCGCGTGGACACGATCGACAAGTTCTGGAGGTCGCTATTTTTCGCGCTTCCGTCATTTGTGAACGTCACGGCCGAGATCAGGTGATCGTCCTCACCGTCCGCCTCGAGTCGGATTCGCGAAAGAATGCGCCCCGCTCCGTACGAAGGCGCACGCGGGAGACTCAAATACTGAAGGGTAATCGTGCCAAGCTTCCGCGGCGCGATGGAGAGAGCGGGAACGGTGCGATCCTCGCGGAAATTCCCCGTCACCACGGCATCCTTTGCATCGATATCAGAGGGGGAAAGGAAAAAAAAGCGGTGTTGAGAGAGAGACAGCGCCTCCGGTGCAATATCCGCAGCAATGTTGATGGATGTCCGTTCGCATGCCTTGAGCGCAAAGGAACGAAGTCTGAGTTCCGCAATTTCACCCCGGTCAATCATCGCAAGCGTGGAGACGCGCCTGTTTTCAAAAAGCGCATAGAGCCTCAGGATATCGCCTCTGTCTCCCATCCCGTCATGCCGGACGCGAAGCTTCTCGACGGAAACGTCGCTGCCGCAGCCCGCCGTCAGATCCAGGCGCAGTACTGGGACGCGCTGAGCGCCACGGGCAACCATCTGAGCGACGGGAAGAGCCACCGTGTTGACACGAAGAGTGAGCGAAGCGGCCTCGGCTCCGAAGGGAATCAAAACGACGGCAATCCCAAAGAAGAGTGAGCGCATAATGGGACTATAGACGAAAAGAGTCCTTGGCTTCCGTACGCTTCTTCATTTTCTCTTGTCCATTGCTCCGGATAGGAACCCCCTCTACCACCGCCCGCGATATCCGCCTCCACCAAATGACCCGCCGCCGAATCCTCCGAATCCCCCGCCGCTTCCACCGCTGCCTCCGGGGCCCCATGATCCTCCCGCCCACCAGCTGGTTTTTCCACGAGCATGGTAGCTTTCGGAAACGACGTAATCGACGATGAGTCCAAAAACCACGAAGTACGGGATTGCGATCCACCAGTTGGTCATGAACGCAAGAACAAGTCCGAGAATGCCACCGAGGACTCCGCCCAGCCACCACGATTTTGTCCGCGCGAGGATCGCACCCAGCCACTGGATGAAAATAAAGACAAAAAAGAGAATCGTCCCGCCCCATGCGGAGAAATCTTCCTCTTTTGCGTACCGCTCCGCCGTGTATTCGCCTCCAATATGCCTTTGCAGGGCTTCGATGCCGGCTTGAATCCCCTCGAAATATTTTCCTTCACGAAAATTTGGAAGGATATCTTCTTCCATGATCCCCCCAGCAACGACATCGGGAACGACGCCCTCGATGCCATATCCCGTTGCCAATAAAATCTCACGATCCTTGTGCGCTATCAGCATGAGAATACCGTTATCGTTCTCCTTCGTACCGACTCCCCATGCCCGTCCGATCTCCACCGCAACATCTGCCGCCGGTCTCCCCGCAAGCGTCGGGACAATGAGCACAGCAATTTCATTGGATGTTTTGGCACGATATTCTGAGAGTATCTTCTCCAACGTCGCATCCTGCTCGGGCGTGAGAACACCTGCGGTGTCTGTCACAAATCCGTCGTTCGCGGGCGCCTGAAAAGCGGCAAACGCAAAAAAGGGAGTCAGAAGCAATGCCAATGAGAACCATGCTCGATTCATTGTCCGAAATCGACCATCGGCACTTCCTCTGCGCCTTCAGCGTTTTCAAAATACATTTCCGGCTTGAAGCTAAAAATACTTGCGAGGATGTTCGAGGGGAACCGCATGGCCCGGATATTAAACACCCGGACTGCTTCGTTGAAATCCCGGCGCGCGGTTGCGATGCGGTTTTCCGTGCCTTCGAGCTGGGCCATGAGATCACGGAATGCCTGTGTGGCCTGCAGTTGGGGATAACTTTCGACCGTCACGAGCAAACGCGAAAGAGCGGAGTCAAAACCGGACGCAGCGGTGATCTGCTCGCGTCTGTTAGCCGCGCTCTGCCATTGTGACCGCGCCTGTGTCACCGCCGTAAACGTTTCCTGTTCGAAATCAGCCGCGCCTTTCACGGTATTCACGAGATTCGGAACCAAGTCGAACCTGCGTTGATACTGCGTCTCGACCTGGGCCCAGTTGGAATCCACCTGTCCCTGCAACTGAATGAGTCCGTTATAGCCCGTCCACACCCACGCAAGGATGATCGCGGCGAGAGCGATCAAAACCCAGAGGGTCTTATTCTTCGGAAGCGTCATACGGGAAGGGAGAAATCACCTCCAGTATAGGACAAATTGCTCATATCTCAAGAAAGCCGATCAGTTCTAAAATGTTCATGTTACGAATCAGTGGTCGGCATTATACGAAAAAATCCGAACCGAACTACAGGGCTGCGGCTGATTTTGTTGCCCCCCCAGCCGCAGCCCAAACGCTGCCCGCCGCCGTTTCGG
>JBBTTQ010000133.1:0-3751 GCA_038064175.1 Patescibacteria group bacterium | reverse complement strand
ACGATTTCCAGTCGTTCTTTAGCGGTAAATTCACATCACCAAACAACAATACAACGAAAAATGCTAGTATCGAGTCATGCCGATTAACTTCCGTGACGCTCAAAGATTGGTTTTTGAATTCCTGTATCAGAACAGAACATCGAACAATTTGCAATTATTCACTGGAACTCCGAACACGGGATTAGTGCAGCTAGCCGCAAGAGAGGGAATTGAAATTACACATGCTGACGATTTTATTATCCGGGAAGCACTCTGGAGTTTAATTTCACAAGGAATGGTCATGCAGGGAAGCAGGACGCAAACTGCTGGAATTCCGTATGCTTCAATTACTCAGTGTGGCATTGGATGTTACGAAGCTGGCACTACCTTACCAATCGATAGTGAAGGCTTTTTTGATTCTATGAATTTGGACGATATAGATGAGATCATTAAGCTCTACACAGAAGAAGCGGTGAGTTGCTTTAGCAGTAAAAATTACCTTGCAGCAGCTGTTATGGTCGGTGGTACAGCCGAAAGAGTAGTGGAGGTTCTCACTGAGAGCTTTGCAACAAAACTCTCTCCGCCACTACAAGCCAATTATCAGAGTGCTGTATTGGTTCATGAAAGAATAAAAACGAGGTTCGACAAATTTCTCGAATTTATCGAGGCGAATGGTATTAAGCAGGTGATAACTCGGACTGAGAAGGAGACTCTTGAGGGATTATTTCCTGCCATCGTTCAAATCATTCGTCTTACCAGAAATGAAACAGGTCACCCAACAGGCAGGCAAATGAGCAGAGACGAAGCACAGGCGCTTATATACCAGTTAAAAACAGCGGTAATTTTTACATATGATTTCTTATCGAAGTCATACTCATTCCAGTAAATCCCTCCGAGCGACGAAGCCGTTAATCGTTTTCAGAGAGCCTTACATCCAACTCGGATCGAAAATCTTTCATTTCACCAGCTCTCAGCGCTTGGAAAAACTTGTTGTAGTCTCGTTCAGTGAGAAAGTGAAATCCATACTGGAGCAACAACTTCCTTTTCTTTAAATACGCATTGGTCCGTTCAAAATGCTTAATGGCATATTCGTTTTTCTTGCGATTTTCTTCTAAAGGTTCACGGAGCTCTTCCTCTCCTTTAATTTCGATTACAAGGATGAGATTCCCTGTTTTGATAAAAAAATCTGGATTGAATTTCCCCCTTTTTGGCTTGTTGCCCTTCTTCCATGAGTAATCAATTTCGTAGAATCGCATAGCGGACGACTTAATCCAAGCATCATAATGTTCGATATTTTTCGCATCGAGTAGCATGTTAAGAAATCGGCGTTCATTGTCCGAATCCGCAATAATGAGGTTCAGTGGCGTCTTAAAGTCATGGCGATTTTCAATCAAAGCATGCTTATATCCGCTCGCTTGCTCGATGACTTCGTCGAAGAACTCAATTTGCTCGTCAATGAGAGTATCGCGCGTTAGGTCGGTATAGAAAATTGCCTTTCTGTCCTTCAATTCCGCTGCACTCACGCTGCAGGCCTGACGCTCCTTTGTTGATATTGTGTAGTGCTGTCTCACAATCGGAGTGTAACGGACTGCTTCTGACATTTTGCGTCGCAGTGTGCCAAGAGACTGAAGAAACTTCTGCTTGATACTTTCTGTAGCAACCTTCATACCGCGCTTCTTGAGCGAGAACCTTACGATCTCTTCTAATTTCTCAACGGGATACTTTTTTGTATATTCCAACTTAGCAGTCTCTGGATCATCGGGGTCTTGCGCCTCTTCCAATCTGGCATACATCTCTTCAGCAACCTCACGTGCCGTATAGATTTTGTGACGGATCTGCGTTTCCCATTTTTGACGTTCCCCAGTTGATGCTCGTTCAAACTCAATGCTAACGTCTTCTGCAGGTGACTCTGATGCAAGGTCAACGAAACCCTTTGTAAAAAATTCGTACTCACCTTTCATGGGCTTTTTGATAGATGTTGCTTCCAGCGTGTAGTCAATGTTATGCAGTTCAAAATGATGTTTTGAATCTTCGATAATATGAGAGGACAAACGTTTCTCAAGTTCAAGCACTTCATCGACCAGATGCTTAATGCGCGGTGCCCAAGCATCGTGGTTAAACACGGTTACGCACGGCTGCTCCCCTTTCCAGCCAACCGGTACGCGTAGTCCCCGCCCCAGTACCTGCGCGATCAGGAGTTTACTATTGAAAGCGCGCTCCTCGTGAGGGACGATCTGAAAAACCCGCTGCACATCCCATCCTTCATTCAGCATAGATACAGCGACGATCCACTCCACTTTGCTACTCTTGTGGTCGACAGTAGAGAGCCTGGTGATATCCGGACCGCCGCTATAGACCGTCAGCACCTGCTCCTCAGCTACTTCCGGAGTCAGTTCCACGCCTTCGATGAGAAATGCCTTCAGTTCATCTGCTACTTCTTCGCACCGTTTTTGTGTCTGCGTGATGATAATGCTCAGCGGCTTGATTCCATGCTTCTTAAGTAACCGTCTTGTTTCCTCATGATGGTTGTGGATAAGTTGCCATTTTTCATCGGGGTCTCTCGTTGTTGGCATTTCAGCCACGTAGCGCACATCCTTCACAAAACGTTCTTCCATTGCCTGCCGGAGTGAATAGCGGTAGATCACATCGGAGAAATAGTCATTGCCGATATAGCAGGTGCCAGAAACACCAATGATGTAGCGAAAACCGTAGTTGGGGTCTGTAAGGAATGTCTTCCACTTCTTCTCCTTCGCTTGCGATTCGTTGGCAACGTGGTGGACCTCGTCATTGAGTACCGCTGTGCGCAGGCCTTTGTTCTGCAAACTGTCTCGGATCGACGAGCCGACGTGCTCCAGAATGGCATGGTAGTTTTCAATACAGATACTTCCTTCGGTAATGCTCTCGCGTGCCGTGATAATGCGGGGTGCATCGATTTTTGCGTGCCCAGGCAACAGGTCGCGGAGTTCAACACGTCCGGCAAGTTCCCGGAACTTCTCAAGTAGTCCGGCTTCGATCGTATTGGAAGGGCAGAGCAGTAGCACACGATCGACAGCCCCTTCGGCAAGGAGAATGGCTGCAATGCCATAGAGCACAAAACTCTTACCAGTGCCGGTAGCAAGGTCGACCGATGCAGAAAGCTGATCCGGCAACTGCAAGTGTCGCTCCATCCCCGCAAACGAGCCATAGCGCTGCTGCAGAATGTCGTGTTTGTCGAAGTTCTCCCGAGCAAGTTCGCGCAAGTTTTTGCACTCGCCACCGAGAAGATAGCGCATGGTCATACGGATCGCTTCCTTCTGGTACTCACGATTGACGCATAGTTCATCAAGGAATGCCTCATACTGCCCCTCGTCCCATTGGAAGAGCGGCACGACGTCCTAATTCCAATGCTGCAACCAATTGCGCTTTCTTTGCTGTTCCTAAACCTTTTATGCCTTCCCATGCAGAAAGCGGTGCAGACATCATGGCTTGCAACGATCCAAAGCGTTGCAGCAACTCCCTTCCAAGCTCTACGGCACTCTTGCCTTGGACGCCGATACGAAGGAGGATTGCCAGAAGTTCTGCATCGGTCAGCACATGTGCTCCATTTGCGAGCAGTCTCTCGCGTGGACGCTCATTCTCTTGCCATCCTGCGATGCCGGAGCGCTGTTTTTTCTGGTGGGGCAACATAAAGCCAGTTTACTTATCTTTGCTGATATAAGCACTGTAAAAAAGTTTGCGGTTGGCGCACCAAGAAAGTTCGAGCCGATCGTTTTACGGGTTCTTTGGCAGTTTT
>JBBTTQ010000132.1:0-2324 GCA_038064175.1 Patescibacteria group bacterium | reverse complement strand
AGTTTTTTATCAGGCCTAAATGACGGGTTGCAACCCGTCATTTAGGCTGTCGAATCATAGTTGGGCCTCACATCGTAGGAGCTCTAAATGAAAGGATGGGTTTACGTCATAACAAACCAAGCCATGCCTGGCTTGATAAAGGTCGGCTACTCGACAAAAGATCCCGAACTCCGTGCAGGAGAACTAAACCACACAGGGTCACCTCACCCATACTTGGTTGAGTACGAATTGCTGATTGAAGAACCCTATCAGATAGAGCAAAAGACTCACAGGTTACTGTCGTCGAAACGTGAGGCGAAAGAATGGTTCCGGTGTAGTCCGGAAGAAGCAATCGTTGCAATAAAGCAGATTGCTGGAAATGGCGCTATTACCGAAACCTACAAACGTGCCGAAAGAGCAAAGGCCGAGGCGCCACATCAACAACAATTGCGTAAGAAAGAGGAGCAACTCAAACAGCAACTGGCTGAACAAGAAATCGAAAATCGCTTAGTTGCAGAGGAATCAGTAATTCGCGAAAAGTATCAACAGCAGTTTGAGACACGATTTCCTCTTAAGCCCTTTTGGACCTATTGGCTTGGTGGTTCAATCCTCGTACTAATCGGCATTTCCGTGATGCTCCCAAAAGCATCCGACGGTGGCGTATTCATACTGACTGCAATAGGCGGAGCGATTGTGGGTGCATTCCTACAGGGTTACTTTGAGAAAAAACGCAAACAGTCAAGCCCATATATCTTGCTTGAAAAGCAGAGAGACGAAGAGTTGGCGGCAGTGCGCACGAAAGTCACAAGTGATGTCTCTGTAAGAATTGAGCCTTCGAATAAGTTGCCAGCAGACATCCGCGCCAAGCTCAAGAAATTTGTGGGAGCGGAAGTTGATGAAATGGAAATCGCAAGATGTACGCGAAGGGTCGAAGAAGTCATAAGCGGATTAGTGACAACAGCCGACTGTAGAAAAATTGCCATTGGCACTAAAATAAAAATGGCCGTCAATGCGCCTAAGCAGAACATCATCAGCATGATAATGACATCCTATCCCGGAATCATTACAGATAGGATGGCGGCCAGTATCTTTGATGCCCTTGCCGAACCTTGAAACACTTTCCCACAATTCGTTAGGCCTTTATGTCCAAGCGACTGACCACAGCGAAGAGCCACCACTACGTGCCCGAGTCGTACCTCAAGCGCTTCACAGACTCCAAAGGCTTTTTGCACATACGTGACACTGTGCGCGACCAGACGCGCTACGAGAAGCCCAGCAACATTATGAAAATCAACGCCTACTACCGGCAATCGTGGGCTCCGTCAGGTATCAATCCGAATATTCTTGAAGATGGCCTTGCCTCAGGAATTGAAAGTGAAATCAAAGCTGTCATTGATTGTCTTATCAAATCCCCTGAATCCTTAACCGACGACGGCGCTGCAACCCTTTTGGAGTATTTGGAGATACAAAGAATTCGCGTTCCTCGGCAAGCTGCTTGGGGCAAAGCGCTCATGCGGGAAACCATTCTCAGGCTCGCTCCAGCCGACATAACCGCACAAATTGAATCCGGCGCATTCCAACTCACTATGAAGGACTCAGCACGATTCGATTTCATGCGCATGGCGATTGGGACTCTTCATCGATGGCTGGCTCGTATGGAATGGGAGATTTTCGAAGCGGAAGTTGGTTCTTCCTTCATCACGACCGACAGTCCTGTCTCCTTCTACAATCCTGCGTGTCCGCCACCGGCAGAGGCGGGGATCGGCCTCGCCGGAACGAAAGTCTTCTTCCCTCTCAGCTCCCGGAAACTCTTACTCATGCGTCATCCGGAGTGTCGGTCAGAATCGCCGCTGACTATCCTTGCGGAGCCCACTGCGCAAAGTACGACCTTAGCCTTGACCCATGGCGTAATCTGGAGCGCCAGCGTAGTGAGTAATACAAATTGGAAGCTTGCTCGTCTCGCGCACGAGCTATTCGTTGCAGACAGTGATGTCGTGCTGAAACAAGGGGAGTTGTTGTGACGTCACCTCATGTTTGCTTCAGCGGCTGAGGCCCAACCCATCATTCCACCGGACGCTGCGCGATAAAGCCGCGCATCGCCGGTGAATTCAAACGTTAAGCACCCAAAACCACCCCGACTGTACATTCGCCAATGTTCCGGCTATCCAGAACATTAAACGTTTGGGGCTCTTCCGACCTTAAGGAATCTCTTAAAAAGGAAATCGAACAACTCGACACCGACCAGCTTCCCTTGCAGCTGGGCTTATCGGCAGGTAGCTACGTTCAGAGTGACAAATTCAGCACGATGATTCTCTGCACTTCCGAGGACGAAGACTTCATACATG
>JBBTTQ010000131.1:0-15770 GCA_038064175.1 Patescibacteria group bacterium | reverse complement strand
TGCTGGTGGCGGATGCGCCCTTTAGGTCTGTCCTCCAGACGTTCCAGTTGTTCCCTCGTCGGCGGAGTGTCGATGCCGAAATCATGAAAGTACTGCTTTCGCACTTCCTCACGCACAGCCCGTTCGGCCTCCGAGAGAAAGAGCGTTCCCGGGAAGCCCGGAACGCGGGAAACTTTGGGGTCGAAATCCTCAGGATAGCAGTATCCCCAGTAACGGATGCGGTTCCCTTCGCTGCCAAAGAGAGTTTTTCTGGTGATGCGTTTCACTTCCAGAGGGATGTGGATGATGACGTGGGTGTCGGGTGGGATCGTGGCGCCGCTCCAGACTTCGCCCGGATCAAACGTGCGCCAGGGTATTTCCGTTCTCGTCTCCGACAGCATGACGCGTGCCTGCATTTTCTTTGCGATCAGGAGGAGGTCTGGTGAGTGTTTCCAGAGGATCGCAAGCGATGCGACAACGCCCAGAATGAAGAGCCAGATGCGTGTGTGTTTTTGTCCGAAAACCATCCAATCAGTATAGCAGAAATCGTGGTTTGTTGGAAGCCTCTTTTAGGCTTATAGAAGACCGAAAAGACATAGAAGATACAGAGGAAGAAGAGGAAATTTTTAAAAGACTCTTCTGTGTCTTTCTCGTCTTCTGTGTCCTCCTCGTCCCTCCGTTTGCTATTCTCCCCCCATGCCCAAGGATTTTTATCAGGTTCTCGGCCTCTCCCGCGGCGCTTCCGCCGATGAAGTGAAGCAGGCGTACAGGCGTCTCAGTAAGGAACTTCACCCTGACAAGCACAAAGGGGACAAGGCTGCGGAGGAACGATTTAAATTCGTGAACGAAGCGTACGAAGTCCTCAGTAATCCAGAGAAGAAGAAGATGTACGACCAATTTGGAACGACAGGTGGACCAGGCCCCGGAGGGAAGGGTTCTGGCGGGTTCGATTTCTCAGGGTTTGCGGATGCGGGGAATTTCGCGGATATTTTTGAGAGCTTCTTCGGCGGGAGTCGCTCCCGCGGAGGAGCGCGCGAGGAGCGCGGGGCCGATCGCGAGATGGAACTTTCCATAGACCTTCCGGAAGTTCTTTCTGGAGCCCGAAAGACGGTAAGGGTTACCCGCGAGCGGACGTGTGATTTTTGCAGCGGAACTGGAGCCGAGAAGGGTTCAGAGATTGTCACCTGCAGCGAATGCTCCGGCACCGGACAGATCTCGCGGAGCGCGCAGTCCTTCTTTGGCGTGATTCAGCAGCGCTATGTCTGTCCGAAGTGCCGCGGATCCGGGAGAGTTCCGGAGAAGCCGTGCCGGAAGTGCGGCGGCGAAGGGAGGAGGGAGGAAGCGTCCGAGCTCTCGATCGATATTCCCGCAGGCATCGAAGACGGGCAGACGCTCCGTGTTCGCGGTGAGGGGGATGCAGGCAGACGCAATGCCACTGCCGGAGACCTGTATGTCACCGTGCGTGTGTTGCCGCATAAGGTATTTATGCGCGATGGCACCGACATTAAAAATGAGACAACGATTTCTGTTCTCGACGCGATCCTCGGATCCGACATCGAGGTATCCACGCTCCATGGATCCGTGATCCTCAGGATTCCTGAAGGAACACAGCCGGGACAAGTCTTCCGTCTCAAGGGCAAAGGCGTCCCGCGTCTCAACACGAGCCGCATGGGCGATCACTACGTGACGGTGAAGGTCGAAGTTCCGAAGAAACTCTCGCGGTCGGAGAGGAAATTATTGGAGGAATTGCGGGACATCCGGAGGCAATAGAGGAAATAGAAGCAATAGAGGATCCTCTATTTCCCTTTTTTTCTTCTGTTTCTTCTATTTCTTTGCGTTACACGTCCAAGTTCTCCAGCCCATCATCCTGCGCAATGACAGGGGAGAGCTCCCCACTCGTTTCTCCGCGTTCCTCTTTCATCCGAAGCACGATCTGGCGGTAATCCCCTTCTCCCACGGACTCCGTCGTGAGATCGTTCAAGGTCGGATTATTTGCAACATACAAGTGCACGATGCGCCGGAAGTACGGACTCATCGGTTGGAGGGCGATGCGGTTTCCGGTTCGGCGCACGAAGTCCGCTTTCTGTTCCGCGATCTTGCAGACTTTTTCCTCCTGCATTTTCCGGTAGCCGTCGACGTCGAGCACGATGAAGGGCGTGCGTTCGAGCTTCTCCTGCGAGCGGATGATGGATTTTGCGAGGTGTTGGATGGAGTTCAGTGTTTCGCCATGCCATCCGATGATCCGGCTGGGGTGGGGCGACTCAAGATCGACCCGGAGGAGTCCGTCGGCTTCCTGTTTCAGGGTGATCGCGTCCGCCTGCAGACCGAGGAATCCGAGGAGACGGCCGATGATGTCCTTCACATTCGCGTCATCCATAATGTGCGGGAGAGGATAGCGGAAACGTACGGTGAAGAAAAGACACGAAGGGCACGAAAGACAAAGAAGACGCGGAGGGGGCGGCAAAAAGTGCTTCCTTCGTATCCTTTTTGTCCTCCGTGTCTTCCGTGTCCTAAAAAAGCCTCCGCATCACGGAGGCTTTTTTAAAACATCATTTCAGAGAATTATCGAACTGCGTCCTTGAGCGTCTTTCCGGCCTTGAAGGACGGGACCTTCATCGCGGGGATGGAGATCTTCTGTGTAGGGTTCCTCGGGTTGACGCCCATGCGCGCGGCGCGGTGGCTCAACTTGAACGTTCCAAAACCAGTGATCGTCACAGGCGTTCCTTTCTTCAGATTTTTGATGACCATGTTAATGAGAGCCTGGAGAGCATCGGCAGCCGCGCGCTTCGTGATACCGGAGGCGTCCGCAATAGCGGCGATCAGATCCTGCTTGGACATAGAGGAAGTGGGGAAAGAAATAGGATCGGCAGAAAGTCTACGCAGGGAAAAACCGCTGGCGCAAGCCATAAAAATAGATTCCATGTGAAATATTGCGCAGGATAGAGCCATTTTGGCTTCAGAGAGAGCAAAAACATGAGCACCAAAGATGCTCGGTTCTCCGCTTTGGAAAGCGGAAAATCACATATCACGATATCGTACAGTCTGCTTGTCAATGGGGAGGCACAGAATTACGAATGAGGAATGAAGAATGGCTGACGCTTCATCATTGCACGCACAGTCTTTGCATCTTCACAGAATTATCACTAGGCTTCGTCCTCGATTGAGAGCATGAATGAGGAATTATGAAATTCCTAATTCTTAATTCTTAATTCCCGCCCATGTCCCATCTTGTTATTGTCGAAAGTCCGGCGAAAGCAAAAACTATCAAGCGGTTTTTGGGAAAAGAATATCTCGTGGAGGCGAGCATGGGACACATCCGCGATCTCCCCAGCAGCACGCTCGCGGTCGACGTCGAAGGGGATTTCACTCCCGAATACGAAGTGCCGGAGGAAAAAGCGAAAGTGGTGAGAATGCTCAGGGCAAAGCTGAAGGAAGCCAAGGATCTCTGGATAGCAACTGATGAAGATCGTGAAGGGGAAGCCATCGGCTGGCACCTGACGCAGGTTCTCAACGTGAAGGATCCATCCACCATCAAGAGGATCGTGTTTCATGAGATCACGGAGACCGCCATTAAAGAAGCCATCGAGCACCCGCGCACGCTCGATATGAAACTCGTCGACGCGCAGCAGGCCAGGCGCGTGCTGGATCGACTCGTCGGCTATACGCTCTCTCCGTTTCTCTGGAAAAAAGTCTACCGCGGACTCTCGGCTGGCCGAGTGCAGTCGGTTGCCGTTCGCATCATCGTCGACCGCGAGCGGGAGATCCGCGCATTCGTTCCCGTGGAATACTGGACGCTCGACGCGTCGATGGAGACTGAAAAAAAAGAACAATTCGTGGCATTGCTTTCGAAGAAAAAAGGAGAGAAGTTCGTCCCCTCCTCCAAGGCCGAGGCCGATCAGACGCTTGCCGATCTCAAAGGTGTCAGCTGGAAGGTGACGGATATCGAGGAAAAGGAACTCAGGAAGACTCCCCCACCCCCGTTTACGACCTCGACCCTGCAACAGGAGGGCGCCCGCAAACTCGGATTTTCCGTCAAACAGACGATGGCCGTTGCCCAACAACTGTACGAAGGTGTCAGTCTGGGAAAAGGAGAGGGGCACATGGGTCTCATCACCTACATGCGTACGGACAGCGTGAATTTGAGTGAAAAAGCCCTGACCGATACGAAGCGCACGATCGAACAGCTCTATGGCCGCGAATACGTGCTTTCGGAACCGCGTCGTTACAAAACAAAAGCGAAGGGCGCGCAGGAGGCGCACGAAGCCATCCGTCCGACAGAGGTGGAGCGCACGCCGCAATCGCTCGCTTCGGTACTCGATCATCAACAGCTCAGGCTCTATACCCTGATCTGGAACCGCACGATGGCAACCCAGATGGCGGCGGCGGAACTGAAGCGCGTGGGAGCGGATATCACGGCAAGCGATTACATTTTCCGGGCGACCGGTCAGACGGTGCTCTTCGATGGCTTCATGCGCGTGTACGAGGAGGGGCGCGATGAAGGAGACGACGCAGAGAACGTCGGCGAAAAATTCCTGCCCTCGCTTTCGGTCGGGCAGTCACTCCATCTTCTGGAGCTTGTCCCTATGCAGCACTTTACGAAGCCGCCTCCCCGGTACACCGAAGCGAGTCTCGTCAAAAAACTCGAGGAGGAAGGCATCGGTCGTCCGAGCACCTACGCGCCGACGATTTCGACGATCCAGCAGCGCGGTTACATCCGTAAAGAAGGAAAACAGCTGATCCCGGAGGATGTGGCGTTCATGGTCATCGATCTCCTTGCCGAACACTTCAGAGATGTCGTGGATCTCGCATTCACGGCCAAAATGGAGCAACAACTCGATGATATCGCGGAAGGTAAACACACGGGCGAGCGGTTTCTCCGCGCCTTCTATAAACCGTTTAACACGCTCGTGCAGGAGAAGACCAAGGAGATCCAAAAGAAGGATGTCATGAAGGAACGCGTTCTTGGAACGGATCCCAAAACGGGTTTGGAGGTCATCGCACGCATCGGCCGATTCGGTCCCTATATCCAGTTGGGAAGATTGGAACCTCCGAGGGAGGAAGGGGCGGACGGTAAGAAGAAAAAAAAGAAAAAGACGACCGGATCAAAACCAAAGAGCGCTTCGATCCCCAAGACTATTTCGATCGACGACGTCACGCTGGAACAGGCTCTGGCGCAGCTCCAGTTTCCGCGCGATCTCGGTTTGCTTGATGGCGAACCGCTCATCGCCGCTCTCGGCCGTTTCGGACCGTACCTGAAGTGCGGCGCCGCGACCGTGACGCTGAAAGGTAGCGACCCCGCAGCCCTTACCTTCGACGAAGCCGTTACCCTCTTAAAGGATGCGAAAGAGCAGAAGAGAAAAGCAGCCGAGCCGCTTCGGACGTTGGGTCCAGACCTCGCAACCAATGCGACGGTCACCGTCAAGGAAGGACGCTACGGACCGTACGTCACGGACGGCAAAACGAATGCATCGATCTCCAAAAAAATGGATCCCGCGACGATCACGCTCGAGCAAGCAGCCGATCTCCTCGCTAAAAAACGCGCGCGCGGACCGAGCAAGTGGAGGCGCAGAGGGTAATTAGATTTTGGGATGTGAAACCTGGGCTCGGAAAGTTACGAGTTACGAGTTGGAACCCGTAAACCCGAAACCATTTTGGTCATGCATATGATCATGGTCGGTCTCTTTCGCAATTCTGATCAGTCATAGATCACACATGAGCATCGATCTACTCAAGAACATACTCAGATCATGTTCATGATCAGTTCTTCGCAGTCTGGTTCAATGATCAATGTGGAAATCATTCCTTATTTCGGCTCTTTGATCAGGGCTCCGCAAAAATTATCCACAACACTTCCCCATTGTAAGAGCTCTTACAGATGATCAGGCAAGAGAGTGATCATGATTACTCACTGAACCTGATCACTGATCAAGCTGACTTCGAAAGGCATCATTGCGGGGCTGCGCATGACCAGTATCATGATCATGATCTTCCACTCCCCTCCCCCGTATGCAGACTCAGGAATTTCTTTCGATCAAGGAAGCCGCGGAGCGCTACAGCAAGGCGGAAATAACCATTCGTCGTTTTGTCCGAAACGTAGTAAAAAGCACGGCCTCGCACGAGAGGAAGTTGATCAGGCCCCTGCCCGATGAAGCGGGTAAATTGAAGAAGCAAAAGCGCCCGTTCACGTACACCATCAATAATGCCCTTCTGAATGAGAAGTTTTCTGCCGAAGCAGCACCGAAGTCTGGTAAGAAAACGGAGATTCCTCCGGCCGAATACATGTCTCTTTTAGAGCGGACGAATGCGGGACTTCTGGAACAGATGAACGTGAAGGATGATCAGATTAAGGCGCTCAATTCGACGCTGGAGAGCCTCTCGGAGCGCCAGCGGGAAACGAATGTCCTGATGAAAATCCTCGAGGAACGATTGCTGCTCCCCTCTCCAGCACAGGCGCAAACTGCAGCGAGAAAACGGTGGTGGAAGGTGTGGAAGAATTGATCGGGACCGCATGCTCTCGGCTTCGCGCTGCGCATCTGCTTGCGCTCAGCACGAGATCATCCGAGAGACCTTCTGCAATCTGTTCTAAAGTTCAGGCACCTGAAATCGAACGCTAGCCCGCTATTGCGGAGCGAAGACGGATGGCAGGCGCGGCCCCACTTCGCCTCTGGGCTACGAGGGGCCTATCGTAGATTCCATATTCTGGAAGGTTGGTGGAAGTTGTTCGATTCTGGCAGGCGCGGTAGGGCTCGAACCTACGACCCCAGGTTTTGGAGACCTGTGCTCTACCAACTGAGCTACGCGCCTAGAGCTCTCTTATTTTACGCTCCTTTAGAACTTCGGTCGAAGCTGAATATTAAAGCTCTCTTATCGCTTTTCGGGCCTCCTCCGAATTCGGATTCCACTTCAGTGCTTCCCGAAGATGATTTTCCGCTTCCATCAGGGCTCCCTGAGATTTCAGGATGCCTGCCAGTCGAACGCGTGCAATGACGTAGGAGGGGTCCATGGCGACTGCTTTCTCGTATTCCCCCTTCGCAAGCTCCATGTTTCCGGTTTGCTCCCAGAGCGAACCCAGATAGAAATGGGGCTCGGGATTGAGGGGGTCCATCGTCATCGCTTTTTGAAATTCTACAATCGCATCAGGCGTCCGATTGGAGGCGGCGAGGATTGTTCCGGCAGTCAAGTGCAGTGCCGGATGATCGCCGTATACAAGACCTTCCTTCAGAACATCAAAAGCTTTCTGAAAATCCCCTTCGTCCCGAAGAAGCCGCGCCAAATCCGTGCGGGCGACAACAGAATCCGGATAGAGCGCGAGGGCATGCGTATAGAGTTTTTTGGGCGTCGACCATGTACTTGTTTGATGTAGAGAGAGACCGATGAGCATTGTCACGATCAACACCGCCGCGCCGCGGAGCAAGGGGGCGATCGATCGCTTTTCTGTACAAGTGCGGAGGAAATGGATGCCCTCGACGAACAGGAAGAGAAGGCCGACGGATGGAAGATATGCGTACCGGTCGACCGCGAAAAACATTGCCGAGCCTTTATGAAAATTGAGGAAGGTAGGGGAGAGAGTGATCAGGTAGAAACCGCATCCGAAAGCCAATTCTGGCCATCTCCTGATCATGATCATACAGGGGACGATGATCATGATCAGGAGCAGGAGAGGGACAAAAAATCGCGGGTCATCGAGGAGGATCGGACCCCGGTGTTCATAGAAGACCGTGAGGTTCACGGGCAGTATAAATTTCTGAACGTAGAACACGCTGCTCCGTGCCGCCATGAGGATGGTTTCAAGCATCGTGCTTGAGGAGACCACTCGCCCTTTTCCCCCAAAGGCGATCACGATGAAGACGATCGACAGAAGAATGAACGGGGCGAGGTGCTTCCAGATTTTTTTGATCGACAGCCGTTCCATCAACATTGCTTCAAGCGCAAGCACCGCAGGCAGTATGATCGCAGTCGCCTTCGAGAGGAGACTCACGAGATGGGAGACGACACTCCCGACAAGAAAGCGCGGTTTTCCCCGAACGGACAGGATGTAAAAAATAATGGACAAGAGGGAGAAAAAAGTGGACAGGAGATCTTTCCTGCCGGAAGCCCAAACGACTGCTTCCGCGTTGAGTGGGTGCACGGCAAAAAGGATCCCCGCAAACAAAGAAAGCTCGTGTTTGTTCGTGAAGAGTTGAAGGACGCGGAAGACCAGAAATGCATTCAATCCATGCAACAGAATATTGGTGAGATGGAAGGAGAGCGGACTCAGTCCTCCGAGGAGGTAGTTCAGTTGAAACGAAAAGAGCGTCAGCGGGATATAGAGCTCCGGGTCATAACTCATAAAAATCGTTTGCAGGTTTTCCCAGGTTGGTCCGCGGATCGAAAGATTCTGCACGATCAAAAACCAGTCATCCACCGGCGCGAATCCATGGAAAAGCGACGCCCCGAAAGCGAGGAAGGGGAGGAGGAGCAGGAGCCCGATGGGGATCAGTTCTTGTCGTTTCACGTGATCAGTTTCGGGTTCTGGGTTCCGGGTTGCAAGTGACCTGCAACGCGAAACATGCAACATGCAACCCTGTTTGTCATTTCCGGGAACCTTCCCCGGAAGTGCGTTTTCTGCTATAATGATTCGAAATGCACATCGAAATAGAAGTCCATCGTCCGGTCGTCACTCTCACGGTCATTGCAGGAATTGCATGGGTTATTTTCGATGTAACGAGCGGCAAGATTGGCTCATTCCCCGCACAGGCTCTGGACATTCCTCTCGTGCAGGAAAGGGCTGTGTATGATCAGAGTATTGATCGTGATCATGCCGGGCAATCCGGTCAGGGGGGCGAATCCGAAGATCTTTCGCTGCTGGCCATTGACGCCGAGGAGGATGCCAGGCGCATCATGATCGAGCGGGAGATTTTAAGGAACCGCGAGGACATTCTCCGGTATCAATTGCAGGTTCTGGAGCAGGAGAGGCGATTGCTCGGAGACAGGATCGATGAAGATCTCGAAGAGGAATTCCGTGAGGCGACCCGAACGCTAGCGGCTCTCATTCGCGATCAGCGGACGGCGGAACAGTTCCTCCTAAGCTCGTTCAACCAGATCTGGGAGGCTCAGGGGCGCGCCAAAGCGATCGGCAGGGGACTCGTCACATCTCGTCCGGATCAAATAAGGCTCCTGTGGCCGCTCAAGATCAATGCCGGAATTACGGCGAACTTCCGCGATCCCGGGTACAGGAGACTCCTGGGTTTCGACCACGACGGCACGGACATGCGCGCCAAGGTCGGGACGAAGGTGCTGGCCGCCGCGTCCGGCATCGTCCGCGAAGTTAAAGACAACGGTCTCGGGTTTAACTTCATCACCATCGAACACGACAACGGTTTCGTCACTCTCTACGGACATGTCGTGCACTTCGAAGTCATAGAGGGGCAGCGCGTTGCGGCTGGACAGGTTATTGCGATGTCGAACGGCATGCCGGGCACGGATGGCGCGGGGATATCCACGGGACCGCACCTGCACTTCGAACTGCATATCAACGGAGTGCCCGTGGATGTCAGAGACTATTTGCCAACAGCAAATCCTCTGACGGATTAAGTCCCGAAGAAACAAAAAACAAAGAAAATTTCAAGAAACCAAGCCCCAGATTTTCGTTATTGATTTTTTGTAACATTTCTTTGCTATTTTTTCTTAGGTACTTAGAGCATAGCGTGCTAAAGATTTCTGTGCGTACTCGTCTGTCATTCCCGCGACATAATCTTTCACCGCTTCGATCAAAGTTCCCCCGCCGCGTTTCTGAAATTCCAGAACTTTCGGCGTGGGATTTGTCGTCAGTTTCTTGCAGAGCGTCCTGACAACAATTTTTCCTTGTTCATTCGCCTTGAGAACGTCCAGATGCAGGTACATCCGTTTCCAGAGGAATTCCCGGAGCGCCCCGAGCGCACCTTTCATCGCGCCTGAGAAGCGAACGAGAGGTTCTTTCGATGCATAGACCTGATCAAGATCGTGAATAGATCGGAGGAGTTCTTCCGTGCAGGCGTAGAGATCCGTGATCAGGAGATCGATGATGGCGCCGCGCGCGGCCATGCCGCGCGCTTTCGATTGTTCCAGCGCCTGCTCTGCAAGTGGAATCTTCTTCAGGTCACTTTCGGAAAAAAGCTTTGCCCGAAGTCCGTCATCGACGTCATGCCCGGTATACGCGATCTCATCTGCGAGGTTTACGACCTGCGCCTCGAGTGATAATCCCTGTGTCATGTGAGTATTCTCATGACCAGCCTTCGTCGCCCGGCGGACTTCGGCCGGCAAATCATGCGGCGTCGTATGTTTCTGAAGCCCCAGTAGAATTTCACGATTCAAGTTCAGCCCTGACTCAAGCGACGAACGCTCTTCCAAGAGGGTCACGATCCGAAGAGATTGGGCGTTATGCTCGAAGTGGCTCCCGTGATCTCGCATCCAGAGGTCAAGTGCCTCTTCACCCGCATGACCAAAAGGGGGATGACCCAGATCATGCGCAAGGGCGATAGCTTCCGAGAGATCCTCGTTCAGGCCGAGAGTCCGCGCGATGTCGCGGCTGATCTGCGCGACTTCGAACGTGTGGGTGAGTCTCGTCCGGAAGTGATCACCACCGCCCGTCACAAACACCTGCGTTTTGCCCTTGAGGCGCCGGAATGATTGCGTATGGATGATCCGGTCGCGGTCGCGCTGGAAAGGGAAGCGCGTCGCATCCGGCGGCTCTTGGTTCGCCCGTCCGAGTTTCCCCTCATGCGGCACCGCGTAGGGTGCGAGGAGGGCATTGGCCTTAGTCATTCGTTCTTGCAAGGGGCGCATGGAAGCAGTGTAGCAATATCGCGAAGAAGAAATTCGGCAGGGCAAGAATATTCTTGCCCTGCCGAATTTCTCAGGCATAGGTCAAAACGGCCGTCGGAGCAGAACGCTTTATCCCTGGTGGTACCAGGTGGGTGACCGCAACTCGCCGCCACGGCGACAAGTGATTAAGTCTCCCTTAGCGCGAATCAGAGAAGAAACGTAAACTGTCCTGACGAGCCGTCGAGACTGAGCAGTACCATAGCACATTTCTATGTTCTCAAGATTTTTTTCTTTCTATCCATCACAAAAGCACCGTTGCCAAGATATTCGTCTTCCCCGCCTTCACTTCCTCCCGATGTCCGCCTCTGTACGTCCAAAACTTTTCGGGACTGCAGCGCGTGCAGCCGGGCATCCGTTCCATGCGGTCATCGCTCACGCCCAGTTCCAAAAATCGTTCATCCGCCGCGCGCATCAGGTCTGCAGTATTTCTTTCGATCAAGTGTTTCGGAACATGCGGCAATTCATGCATTGGGTCTGAAAAATCTGCGCAACTTTTACAGAGCGACGGGCCGCCGCCGATGAAGCAACCCTCCGGACTCGTTTTGAATTCCTTTTGGAGGACGTCGAAGAACGATCCGATGATGTCCGCCTCGAGTCCGCGCCAGCCGACATGCATCATGCCGACGATGCTTTTCTCCGGCGCGAACACGACGAAGTTCTGACAGTCCGCCGCGCGGATCATGAGGACGAGGCACTTTTTGTCCGTGATCATGCCGTCGGCTTGCTCCGTTCGTGCGGTTTGGCTGTCAACCCGGATCACGCGCTTCCCATGCATTTGGTGAAGGGCTGCGGCATCGGAGCATCCCAAGATTTTGGCGCGCTTCGTGTCCTTCATTTCCGGATCCGATCGGTCGAGGAAGGCGACGCGGAGTCGGTCTTTGAAAGGCCGGAAAATTGTGAATGGATGATCGAGCACAGGCAGGAGTTATGAGTTAAGAATGAAGAATTAGGAATTCTTAATTCATAATTCCATATTCTTAATTCTTGAGCAGTTCTGGAATTATCCGGGCCACATCAACGGTTCGGTAGTGACTCCGAAGCACGGTTCCCGCCCTCTTCATCGTGCGGCTTGCGAGCACGCAAGCGTCAAAAGGATCCATGTTCTGTGCGATAAGTCCCGCAGTGAGGCCGGCAAGTGCGTCCCCCGTGCCGCCGACGGTGAGCCACGCATTCCCGCCCGTGATTTCCTCCAGGCGGCCATCAGGAGCCGCTACGCGGTCGATCACGCCCTTCCTAAGGAGAACGCAGCCAAATTTCTCCGCGGCCTTCTGAAGGCTTTCTGAGGCCACCCCCATGCGTTCCAGTTCGCCTAAGTGCGGAGTCAGAACTGCCGTCTTTCCTTTCACGGCATCGAGTGTCCACGGTTGCAGCGCCGAAGCGTCGAGGACCATCGTGCACGGGCAGGATTCGATAAGTTCCCGGATGATTTTTTGTCCCTCCAAGCTTCGATCGAGTCCAGGACCGATGACGGCGCTGTCCATAGTTGCGAGCACCGCAAGAATGTTTCTCAAATCAAACTTTTGAATCTCATTGTCTTTGAACGGATATACCTGGAAGTTGAGCGATGCATTTTTTGCCGTTTCTTCGTGGCATGCGGGAACCACCAGATAGATCAAATCCGCTCCGCCCGCTTCCGCTGCGAGCGCGGAAAAAATCGGAGCGCCGTGGATGAACCTCGAGCCTCCGATGATCATCACCTTGCCGTTCTCACCTTTGTGGGATGTTGGATCTCTCGTCATGGAACTATAGTAAAGTTTTAAATGCGAGGAGGAAATCCTAAATCCTAAGAACCAAACTCCAAATAAATTCCATGCCCCAACACCCAAATGATTTGGAATTTGAATATTAGCATTTATTTGGAATTTGAATATTGGTTCTTGCGATTTTTCAGTGCTTCTTCCACCATTCTTTTCAGTTGCTCTCTGAACCGAGACGCGGAAAATTGTCTCGCATGATCCCGGATCGCCTGCGGATCGAAATCCAGATGACCGAAGGCGTGGAATGCGAGGTCAAGCGCCGTGAGGGATTGCTCGTCGAAGAAAAGTCCCGTCTTCCCCTCGATCACGGTATCGCGCGCGCCGCCTTTGCCGAAGGCGATCACGGGAGCTCCAGAGGCTTGTGCCTCGAGCGGCACGATGCCCGCGTCCTCATGTGGAGGGAAGAAGACCGCTTTCGCCTTTCTGTAGTACGCGGGGAGTTCTTCGTCCGGCACAAAGCCCTGGACTCTCACGGTGGGCCCCGCGAGCGCGCGGATGCGCTTCTCCTCCTGGCCGGCGCCGATGACGGTGAGCGGGAGCGCATACCTGTTCGCAAGTTCCACAACCAGATGGAATTGCTTATAGGGCACCAGCCGTCCGACGGTTAAATATCCCGTCCGCTTTTCCGTGACCGGTTCTCTGAAAAACCGGTCCTGCACGGGCGGATACAAGACAACGCTCTCCCGACCGTAGATCCGTTTGATGCGCTCCGCCGTTGCGTTGGAGTTTGCGATGAAGAGATCCACCCGCTTGGCGGTGGAGAGATCCCATCGCCGCAGCATCGTGAGTCTTCTCCGGATCGGTTTCCGAAGCCGCTCCGGAATCCGGAAATCCTCCAGGTACTGCGTCTCCATCTCCCAGGCGTAGCGCATGGGAGTGTGACAGTAGCAGACATGGACGGCGTTCGACGGCGGGATGACGCCCTTCGCGACCGCGTGCGAGGAACTCAGGATGACGTCGAACCCCCGGAGGTCGATCTGCTCGACAGCCCTCGGCATGAGAGAGAGGAGCGGCTGATGATGGCCGAGCAATCGATACCATTTCTGGAGAGCGGTGACGCGAATGTCTTTTCCCGCAAGCGGACCCAGGGAAGATGTTTGTGCGACCGTCGTAAAGACCGGAGCCTCCGGCCACACGGCAAGCATCTCCGCAATCACGTGCTCGGCGCCGCCGAAGACGGTGAGCCAATCAGCAACAATGGCAAGTTTCATGTTGGGTATTCTAGCCCAGATTGTTACGGGTTACGGGTTGCGAGTTATGGAAGAACGCCTGTGGTGAGAAGAGCGGCAAACTCGTAACCCGAAACCCGCAACTCGTAAACTACGTCGCGTCCACCTAGAATGACTTTCGTGCCCGTCCGAAAAAGTTTCCGCCTGCCCCGCCGTTTCAACCGCCCCGTCTCCAGCCAGATGCGCGCGTTCGTTCAGCGCAGGCATAAGCGCACGAAGGAGCGGCGACATGAAAAATTCAAACGATTTCTGAGGCGCGTGACGCGGCTCATAGCCGACGGACGAGGCGCACTTGCGAAGTGGGCCATCGTTGTTTCCCTCACGGGGATCGTCCTTATCTCCTGCATGTTCCTGTTTCTTCCCATCGCGCAGGTTCGGGAGATCCGAGTCGTGCGATCGGACATACGCATCGACGCGGAAAAAATTCAGCGCTCGCTCGCGCCCATCTTCGGCCGTCACCTCGTCTTTCTGCTTGCGCAGGAAGTGAAGCAACTCGTCACTGCGGCCGTGCCTGACATCACCGATCTCGAGATCGACAAGCAGTATCCGTCCAGGCTCGTGATTACGCTCAAGCTCGAACCCATCATCGCCCGGCTTCTCATTGAGGATCCCGACTCCATGGGTACGGATTCGGACCCGGAAGGGGAGGCGGGTTTCGGCGCCGTGACGGCGCTTCCCACGTCCGATTTCCTCACGATCAGCGGGCGCTATGTCTCGCATCCGAGCATGGCCACTTCTTCCGATCTGCCCGTGTTCACCATCGTCGACTGGGGGGTGCGTCCCGTCTCCGGGACGCCTCTGATTCCGCCTGCGTTCCTCGAACAGCTGTACAACGCGGAAGCGGCGGTGCGGGAACAGTTCGGACTCGAGATCACCGGCCGCACCGTCTTTCTCCGCGCGCGCGAATTCCATCTCGAGACGAAAGACTTCTCCCTCTGGTTCGATCGCGGCGGCCCGCTCGAGGAACAACTGAAACGTTTCACGGTGTTCCTGGAAACAACGCAGAAGGAGGAGGTTTCAGAATATATCGATCTCCGGCTGACGGACAGGATTGTGTATCGGTAATGGTTTCGGGTTTGCGGGTTTCGAGTGGCAGTATTCCGATGGAGCCAGAAACCCAAAACTCGAAACCCGTAACTCGTAACCAATTTCCCGTGAGATTTTATTGCCAACAGGTCAAGCCTGCTTTTCGTAGCCCCTTGACCGCTCGCTTTCTTTCTCTCTCAAAAATTATTCTAACCCCTTGCATAGCCCCCTCTGCCCTCTACACTCTTTCGGTGCTTACACCCGTCCTATCGGTTTTACTGATGGGTATGCTTCCCGTTCTCGCTGGTTCTTCCGCGGATCACCTGGCCATCGGGAATCTTCCCATAGCGCCGCCTTCCCTTTTTCTTCAGAAAGGGACGGAGGCATTGAATGTGCGCGGGAGGTTCTCGGCTTCCGGCGTCTTCATCGCCGACTTCGACAGCGGGCAGGTGCTCTATCAGATCGACGGGCAGGGAGAACGCCCCATGGCGAGTCTCACCAAACTCATGACGGCTCTTCTCATCATTGAGCACCACAAGCTGTCCGAGTGGGTGAAGGTTCCGGCATCCATCTCTCAGCTTGATGGCACGATGGCGTACCTGACTCCAGGACAGGAATTTACGGTGGGTGATCTCCTTTCGGCGCTCCTGATTTCGTCTGCCAATGATGCCGCCGAGACGCTTGCGGTGTATCACAGCGGCAGCGAGTCCGCATTTGCAGAGGCCATGAATGCGCGTGCCAAAGCTCTCGGCCTCACGCATACGTCGTTTGCCAACTCCGTCGGGATCGATGACACGGATCAATGGTCGACGCCGCAGGATATCGCCGTGCTCTCGCGCTTCGTCATGCGTCATCCATTCGTTGCCGATCGTCTCGGGCGCGCGGGACTGAGGATCGTGAGCAGGAAGAATGAGCCCGTATATCTGACGCACACGCA
>JBBTTQ010000130.1:0-3447 GCA_038064175.1 Patescibacteria group bacterium | reverse complement strand
CAGATTCTGCTATAATGATTGGATTTATGGACCTCAGACTCATCTCCCGCTATCTGTTCCTCCATACCATCGGATGGGCGCTTCTTTTGAGCTGTCTCATCGTCGCCGTCGCGGCGACCCTCGCCCGGGCAACATTGAATCTGAAGGCGGCGCTCACGGACAAACCGGACATCGCGCTCTACCTCCTCTTGCCCGACGAAGGCATCGGATCGACGACCCTCCTGCGCGCGCGGGAAGATGAACGCGATTATCTGGCGGAAACCAAAAACGGACCGAAGCTCGTGAAATTGAAGAAGGGTGAAAAAGAATGGTACGTGATACTGGTGGAACCGTTGCATCCGTAGAGATCGGCCAGTGATCGATCTTCCTGCGTGAATGAATTTGACGCGCGGGATGCTTCCCGCGCTGGGAGCTTTGATTATATAATTTTTCACCCAGCGCAGGTTGCCTACCTGCGCGCCTTGACCGAGGGTAATGTTTGTCCGTAACACAGAATAAACACCGGAAATGCAATCACCGCCCGGAACATCCTTCCGATTCTTCGCGGTTCCTGAAGGAGTCGCCACAACCATTCCAAACCGACCGCCCGAAGCAAAGCAGGAGCGCGTCTGATCTCTCCCGACAGAACATCGAACGTGCCGCCGACCCCGATCGCCACTCGCACCGTCGGCAATTCTTTTAAATGACGATCGATCCAGAGGTCCTGCGCGGGCGCCCCGTACGCGACGAGGAGCAGGTGTGGTTTTGCGCCCTGAATCCGGCGGATGATCTCATGAGCCTCTTCAGGCCGAGGGGATCCTTCGTAGCAACCTGCTACCCGTAAGCCCGGGTTTTTCACCTGCATCGCGGCAGCCGCTCGGGCAGGAACACCGCTTCGACCGCCGAGGAAAAAGACCGGATGACCTGGCTCGAGTGTGCGTAGTAGTTCTTCGACCACATCAACTCCGGGGACCCGTTCCTTGAGTCTCTGCCCTGTTATGCGGGCTGCCAGGAGAAGTCCCGTACTGTCGGGCAGGTTCAGAGCGGATGCCTGAAGAATCGTCCGAAACGGAGGATTCTTTGCAGCTTCCACGAGCATCTCATTATTGGGCGTCATCACATGATGCCGGCCGGATGATTGAAGCATGATTCGAAGACGATCCAGAGCTTCCGTCCGGGTCAGCGAATCGATGGGAATGCCGAGAATGAAAATCCGGTCCGACATTGCATCTATAAAGTACCGAAGAAACAAGAAACAAAGAAATGACCGAATAACAAGCATCAGGAAGGCATTGGTTATTGTTGCCTGAGGACTTTCTTTGTTATTTGTTTCTTAGGGACTTACATCCTAAGATGCGAACCCATGAAAAAAAATGTTCTGCTTCTTTGCGCCGGCACATTGCTGCTCTTTTCCTGTACGCGTCCGCCGGTTACGAACGAGACACTCCCCGCGGTGCAGGCCGATGAGCAGAAGGAAGGTTCCCCGGGAATTCCCGCCACGGCTTCCCCCTTCACGGGCACCGGCGCCCTCCCGGAGCGGCTTCTGCCGACGGGAATCCTCGAAGTGGGCGCGGAGCATGCCTCCATCGTGCTCCTTACGTTCACCAATCATTCCTGCCGTTACTGCCTCGAATTTGAAGAAGATTATATTCCGAGATTGGTTGAAGATTTTGTGAAGCCCGGAAAACTCCGTCTTCAGATCTCTATCCTGAAATTGAGGAAATACCCCGAGAGCGTTCTCTTCGCAAACGCCCTCCTCTGCGCGGCAGAACGGGGGAAGGGATTTCCGATGCATACGAAGCTCTTTGAATTGTCACCCGATCGCAGAGTCATCCTCGACGCCGCAGGGTCGCTCTCCATGGATACCGAACAGTTCGGGGCATGTCTGGATGCAATGGAAACAGCGGAGATGCTGGGGCGACAATCAGTCCTCGCAGACACGCTCGGCGTCGAATACGTTCCCACCTTCTTCTACGACGGCGAAAAAGCGGTGGGGCTCCCGGCGTACGCGGACATGCGGGGAACGATTGAAACATTACTCCGGGAAATGCGATGAGGACGCAGGAGCGCGTCGGCCTAGGCCTACGCGCGTATCCGAATCCTTTTCCTCCGCGCCGCCGTTCCGGAGATGATCGAAACCTGGGACGGGAGTACATCGAAACATTTGCTTAAGAATTTGATCAATTCCACATTGGCCCGGCCGCTCTCGGCTGGTGCTTTTACGCTGATTTTCAGGCTTCCATCTTCCAGGATCTCCGTGATCTCCGTCTTTTTCGCGTGAGGATGGATCCGGACCGGGAACACAACGGTCTGTCGGGAAGCGAGTTCAGCCAGTAAAGGCGTGATGAACTGCTGCATGATGCAGGTTTCACGTTGCAGGAAAAACATGCAACCTGCAATGAAATTCTTGTGGGGCAGGAACGTTCCTGCCCCACAAGAATATTCCTCTACACTATCCCCATGAAGCACATCGGTATCGTCGGCGTCACAGCGGAGGGAGCGGCATATTGCTACAGGACCATCTGCCGGGCGGCGGCCGTCAAACTCGGCCGCAACAAACACCCGGAGATCTCCGTGCATACACGGTCATTTGATGAGATCCTCGCGGCGCAGGAGGAGCGGAACTGGAACAGAGTCGCGGGGTCGCTACTGGATTCTATCCGGAAGCTTCAGGGAATGGGCGCGGACTTCGCGATCATCCCGGCGAACTCCGTCCACTACGCTATCCAGATCGTACGTCAGAAATCCCCGCTGCCGGTCCTGAGTATCGTCGAGGAAACAGCCGACGAATGCATGCGTCAGGGATACAAGCGCGCGGCCGTGCTCGGTGTCGGCCTCACCATGAGCGGCGGTCTCTATAGCGACCCCTTAAGCGACCGCGCGATCGAGTACACGCTTCCTCCCGCTTCGGATCAGGGTCACCTGAATCGGATCATTTACGAAGAGATCGTCCCGACCGGTTCTGTCAGCCCGAAATCGATGGAGAAACTGCTCCGGATTCTGGAGAAACTCAAGAATGATGACTGCGACGCAGCCATCCTTGCCTGTACCGAACTCCCTACCGTGATCAATGAAAGTAACTCGCCGCTGCCGGTTCTGGATTCGACGAAAATACTGGCGGTGAAGGCGCTGGAAGAGGCCTTGACGTAGAGATCGACCGCCGATCGATCTCTAACGTGACTCTACAAAAATAATCAGTTCCTTGCGCAAGTAACTGACTGAAGTCGAATCACCATAGTTGCCCCTTTCTCCACTTCTCTATCTCCTTGTGATTTCCGGAGAGTAAAACATCTGGAACTTTCATGCCCCGGAATTCCTCCGGGCGAGTGTAGTGCGGATACTCGCGTTTCCGATCGAGCGTCTTTGAAAAACTCTCCTCCCCCGCCGATTCTTCTTTCCCAAGCACGCCGGGGATTTGTCGTGCCAGGGCATCGATCAGAACCATCGCAGGTAGTTCGCCGCCGGTTA
>JBBTTQ010000129.1:0-10541 GCA_038064175.1 Patescibacteria group bacterium | reverse complement strand
CTCATTACGGTAATCACAAGGCATTCATAACGTTTTGAACGCGAAGTGGTATGAGTAGAGGTTTCAAGATGTCGTCCTGCTCCGAGGAGAGTCGGTAGGAAACAGACATGCCTCTTCTGCGATCAATGACAACCCTCACCGAGCGGAGAATCTGAAGATGCTTGGAAGTCGTTCGAATGCTCAACTGTATCGCCTCAGCAATATCGCCGACGGTTTGTGTACCACGAGCTTTGAGATGAGCGAGGATCGCAATAAATATAGACATCTTTCGGTGCGGGCGTGGCGCCATCATACAGAAAAAAAACGGATCAGCCTGGGCTGACCCGTTTCCTTCGTTCCTCAGAGAGGATTTAGTTCGAGGACGATGCCGATGAGGACGATCCCTCAGACGATGCCGCGGAGGAAGCGCTGGAAGATGATGAAGGCTTGGGGCGCTTGAATTTCACTTTCATCCCAGTCTCCTTGTTCTTATTGAATTGGTGGGCGCAGTCGGCTCGCTCCAGGGCGCGTTTCGTCTTGCAGAGGCTATTCATGGCGCGGCCCAATTGTCGCCCGGCATTGCCGGCCTTTGCTTTCTTGACCATCTTTCCAAGATCGTTCTTCGACTTCTTGAGTTGCTTGACCTTTTGGGCGGCGGGACCGCGCGGGGTGTCCTCGGATTTGCGTGAGAGCGCGGGGCTCACGAGGGTGAGGCTGATCACGCCCGAGGCGAGCATGGAAACAATTTTTTTCATAGAAGAAAACAGGAAAGGAATGCGGGAATTCTAGCGGAGCGCGGTCAGGAACAGAATTGCCAGATCGACGGTAATTATTTCTTGTATATTTCCGTGACACTCTGTCCCTTCGAGACATGGCGGATCACTTCCGCGAGAAGCGGAGCGATGGGCAGAATCGTGAGCCCGGGAAACAGTTTCGGATCATTCGGAATACTGTCGCTCACGATCACTTTTTTGAACTTCGCTTTCTTCAACCGCTCGGCTGCGGGACCGGAGAAGACTCCGTGCGTGGCGGCGGCGTAGACGTCCCTGGCGCCGCGATCGGTGAGCGCTTTCTTCCCGGAGAGCAGCGTCCCCGCCGTATCGATGATGTCGTCGAAGATGATGCAGTTCTTGCCTTCGATGTCCCCGACAACCTCAAGGATTTCGGCTTCGTGGTGTCGCTTTCTGTTTTTGTGCATGATGGCGAGATCGGCGCCGATCATCACCGCGAACTTCTTTGCTCGTTTGGCTCCGCCCACGTCCGGCGCAACGACCACCAGGTTCTTGATCTTCAGGGAGCGTACGTAGTCGGCGAAGATGGTGCGCGCGTCGAGGGCGTCTACGGGGATGGAGAAGAACCCCTGGATCTGATCGCTGTGAAGGTCCAGGACGATGACGTGATCCGCGCCGGATTCTTCCAGCAAGTGGGCGACGAGCTTGGCCGAGATCGGCTCCCGGGGCTCGGTGATGCGGTCCTGGCGCGCGTAGGGAAAGTGCGGCAGTGCGATATGGACGGTCGTTGCGAAGCTCAGTTTCGCCGCCTGGCACATGAGAAAGAGCTGCATCAGGTCTTCGTTCGGATTTCGCGTTGCGGTCTGCACGATGAAGACTTCTTTTCCCCGGACGGATTCCTCGTATTTCACGTAGTGTTCGCCGCTGCTGAATTTTTTGAGCATCACTTTCCCGAGCGGCTGACCAAGTTCCTTCGCGAGCGAGCGGGCCAGAGCCGGATGGGAGGTACCTGCGAACAAGTGCATGTCACTGCTATTCTACGCTTGATCGCAGTAATAATCCATTCTTCCGCAGGACGTTCGCTGATAGCTTATAGCTTATAAAATGCGTGGATCATCTAAAAGCTATAAGCTATCAGCTACGTACTTTCCCCATGCATCTCAAATACTCCTCCTGTCGCGGCATGCCTGTGGTCGAAGAGGGGAGCGCGGAGGAAGTCGGTTCCTTCCAGGAGTTCCTCATCCATCCCGATACGGGGAAGATCGAAGGATGCTTCGTTGCGGTGCCGGAATTCTTTCAGTCGCAGATCCTCTTCGTTCCGGTCACGGACATCGTCCGATGGGGAACGCGCATTTCGATACGGTCGTCGAAGTCGCTCTTCCCGATCGAGGAGCACATCCGATTGCTGCCGCTCTTTCTCGAGGGTCGTCCCGTGCTCCGGCAGCCGATCCGCACGCAGTCGGGAAAATACATCGGTCGGTGCATGGATATTCAGTTCGATACGCGTTATTTCATGGTGGAGTGGCTCTTCCCCCGGCGAATGCTCCGGTGGGGCACGGCGCTGCCGCTCTCGTCCATTGTCGAGGTGCGTAAAGACAGCATCATTATCCGGGATACCTCGGTGCGGGAGCCGATGTCAAATCCTGTGAAGGAAATTCCTGCGCTCCTGAAGTCGATTCCAGCCGAGGCATAAACGTCCTCACCCCTGATGCCAATGGCAACAAAAAAAGACGCTCATCCGGAGAATTGAACACTCATTCCCCTCGCCGCGCCTGTTCTTTCTAAGTCCGCAGGCGGAGGAGGAGAGCGTTTGTGCACGCCGATCATCGAGGGCACAAAAAAAACGCCCCCCGCGACTGCTGGAGGAGGGTGTTTACGGGGTGCGTAGGGGATAATGGCTATGGCCCGCTCACCGTGTTCGAGAGCGTCGATGTGAAGAGGCCGACGATGACGCGTGCGAACAGCACCACCACCAAGCCGATGATGACGTAGAGGATCGTCTTTTTCGCCTTTTCCTTGGTCTCCTCTTCCCCCTGGGAGACGATCAGGCGGATACCCGCGATGATGATGAAGATGACCGCAAGAAGAGCGAGGAAGTTCAAGACGAACGTGAGAACTTTCAGGATGGCGTCGCGGATGCTTGTTTCGTCGGCGCCGTTCGGCGTGCCCGGGATTGGTGGCATCGGACCGCCAAAGGTAGCCGATTCAGCCAATGCAGAGTGTGTGCCCGACGCGAGCGACGCGAGGGTGAAGGTGGTCGAGAGCCAGACACGTTTCAGGGTGTTCATAAAGGAGAGGGTGGAATTTCGCTTATTCTTACGCACATCTTTGATATCTTGCAAGGACGCGGGTGTCCTCCGGAGATGATTTAACTTGACTCACTCGGATTACATTTTGATTTCACAAATAGCGTATGGCTGATAGCTTATACTTTCAGGTTTGGAAAAAGCCTCGGATGACTAATAGCTATCAGCTATAAGCCATAGGCTCCGTTAGCTTCTATTCCCGACGATTCCTGCAACGAGCAGCGCGAGCGCCGGCAGGGAGAACCACAGATCCTGGTTTAATATCATCAGCTGCATCAGCTGGCTTTGCTGAATGATCGGTGAGAGACTTGCGACTGCGGGCAGGTTTTTATCAAGCAGCGGCACGCCCGCGGTGTAGGTGAGCATCGTCGAGAGCAGGAGCCCCGCCGTCGTGAACCCGAAGAGTCCCGTGAGCGCGGCATTTAGCGGCATGCCTGGTTCTTTTTCGTACGTCACTGCGATGCCCGCTTTGATGGCGAGCGCGATGATGATCACGATGAAGAGGACCAGCTTGAACGTGGAGAGGAGACTCGCTTCCATGGAGATGCCGAGAGTCAGGAGTACGTCCGATGCTTCGGCAAGGACGCGTTGCAGGACGTTCCCGATCCCCTGGACCGCAACGATGGCGATGTAGGTGGCGATGATGATTTTGATGGCCTCCCTGCGACCGATAATAAAGCTATACGTGATGATGACCGCGAAGAAGACGATGATGAACAGATCCCACGTGAGCGTGACGTTCATGGGGGAAATGGTACTTGCGAGTGTCGGAGACGGCAACCGGCAACTACTTTCGGTCTCCTATCTCAAAAATCGCCACCGCCCCCTCCGTAGACACAGGGGTGAGTTCTTCCAGATGTGCCAGCTCATGAATGAAGCGCCGATGCCGCCGGCGCTGGAGGACGAGATAATCGGCGGGAATCCTCTCCAGAAGGGACGCAAGCCATGCCTCCGCATCCAGCACGGGAGGATCCTCCTTCGCGGCGTCGAACCAGAGTATGTGGAGGAGGCGGGAGGCTCTCGCATCGGTGAGGTAGGTAAATGTCGGATCCATCCCCGTCGCGTAGAGGAGATCCTGACGGGTGATCAGCAACGCAGGAAAGATATCCCAGTCGACATTGAGCACCCTGCTCCCCGACGGAAGTTCTTTGAGCGAATCGTAGTAGGCAAGGGAGCGAGAGGCATCGCGGGACCAGAGGTAGGACGTGATGAGAGCCGCTTCGCAGAGAAAAAATATCGTCAGAACCAGCGTCGGCATCCGCGGTTGTACGATGCCCTTCGGCAATAATTTCTCCCTGGCCTTTGTCGGGAGTTTCGGATCGAGTCCGTGGAGGGATGCAAGCGCGAGGAGCGCTACCGGCCAGAGGAGATCGATGGCGCGCTGCCAGAGCACGTACGCCGCTCCTGTGCCAGAGAAGAGGATGAGGAGGAAGAGGAGCTTCCGTTCGGCGTCCGTTTTCCATATCTTTTTTTTCTGGAACCAATAGATGCTGAGAAACACGCCGATGAGCCCCAGCGCCGTGATGACGGATTTGGCATCGCCAAAGATGCCGTACTGAAGCTCGGATCCGAGGCTCAGTCCCCGCGCGAAGGGAATCTGCGGAAAAATACTTGTGAGATACGCGATATAGCCCGATGAATGCGGGTGGAGAAGGATTCCAAGTCCTACGCCGAAGGCGCATGCGAACAGTGAGCGCGCCGCGTCTCTCCGTTCTTGGAAGAGGAGCAACCACACAACCCCGACGAGGGAGACCGCCAGCGGGAAGAGGAAGAGATGAGAGAGAAGCGCGGAGAGGAGCAGCAGCAGTGCGAGGACGATCCATTTTTTCTGCCAAATCAGGAGTATCGCAGCAAGCGTCAGTGCGGTGAACAGCGGGAACGGACGACCGAGGAGAAGCCGATGCGTGAAGTGGAAATCGCCGAAGAAGAGAGCGAGTACGTACCAGGGTTCGGCGGACTTCGGCGTGCGCAGGCGCCGGAGCAGCAGCAGGAAGATTCCGGAGATCAGGAGGATCTCGATGAGGGATATGATTTTGAGCGCGACTGCCGGAGAGAGACGCGTGAGAGGAATCAAGAGGACGTCGTAGAGGAACCACGGATCCACGGGGAGGTCCGCCATCGCTCCGTGATAGAGGAACACGTTCCATCCGGTGTTCGCGGCAAGTCCGTGCTCCGCCATAAATTTTGCCATCGCGAAATGCCGGATGCCGTCATCGAGGGAGATGACATTTTTGAGAGCTAAGAGAAGAACTGCAAAGAAAAGAAAACTTATAATGATCGTTCCCCATGTGCGCCACGAAATACCGGATGCCTGCATGGGGCATATCGTACAGAATGCTTCCCTCAGCTCGAAGCGGTATCGGATTGCTCCAGCGTCCGTGCCATGTGTTCCACCGCTTTCCTTTGCTCAGCAGGAACGTGATCCTCCCCACTGACAATATGATATCATATTGTCATCCCCCTCGTTTCAATAGTATTTTGCATGAACTCGAAACCCGTAAACCCGTAACTCGTAAACCAGACCTCGTATGCTTTTGTCGTGATTGTCGTCCCCAAACGTATTACCCTTGGTCCATGCGTCATGGATTTCTCCTCGTCGACAAACCCAAGGGTATCACGAGTCATGACGCCGTTCTCGTCGTGCGAAAAATCCTTTCGGAGAAGCACGTCGGTCATCTGGGGACGCTCGATCCCGCGGCTTCCGGCCTTCTTGTTCTCGCGGTCGGTGCGAAGGCGCTCAAGGTGATCGAGCTTTTTTCAGATCTCACAAAGGAGTATGAGGCGGAGGTTCGCTTTGGAGCGGTTTCTACGACGTACGATGCCGCGGGCGTCCTCACCGAAACCATCGTTCTTCCCGGTTGGGAACCCCCGACGATCGAAGCGCTCAAGAACACCATCGAGGATCGCTTCCTCGGCCGTATTAGACAGGTGCCCCCGGCGTACAGCGCCGTTCATATCGGAGGAGAGCGCGCGTACCGGAAAGCGATGCAGGGGAGGGAAGTGAATATCCCTCCGCGGGATGTGTTCGTGCAGGCGTGCACCATACGTTCGTATCATTTCCCGGATCTCGCTCTCCGGATCACCTGTGGCTCAGGCACCTACATCCGGTCCCTCGCGCATGACCTTGGCCAGGTGCTCCGCTTCGGCGCGTACCTGAGCGGACTCCAGCGGACGAAAGTGGGGGAGTGGAGCGCCGAACATGCACGCGCTCCGGAGAACGTCCTCTGGACGAATGTGATCCCCTTAAAGGAGGCGCTGTCATCGTTTCCACGCATCGATCTTACGTCCGAAGAATTTGAAGCGCTCCGTCATGGTCGGGATCTCGAAAAAGCCGTGAAGCCGACAACCTTCGGATGGCATGAGGATCTGCCCGTGGTGATGTTGGAGATGAAGAATGGAAAGGGACATGCGAGGAAAGTATTGTGATGGGTATAGCACGTATGACTGCTGAGTATTGTAGAGAATAAGCCTGTTTGGTACCGTAGAAAGGCTCCGGGTCAGTAGCTCAGTCCGGTAGAGGAGTTGCCTCTTAAGCAATTGGCCGTGGGTTCAAATCCCACCTGACCCACCAGTTACGAAAATCAGTGCTTTGCGCGAGCGCGCGCCAGCCTTTTGCCGCTTCCCATTGCACCGCGTTCCCTTTCAAAACAAAGTTCGTTCCGATCGTTTTCAGGAATGTTGGAAATTCCTCATAATTTTCTGTCGTGAGCAATTTCTTGGCTTCGCGGCTGCGAATAATCATCTCTCGCATGGGTTCGAGCCAATGTGAGCGATTCTGCTGCGCAATCTTGATTTCCTGATCAAGTTCGACCCTACGGGACACCAACTTGTTCTTCTTCGCAAGATATTCCTCGGTGGTGAGAGCGGATGCGAGCCGCAGATCGAGGAGATCATCAAGCTGTGTGTCTACTTGCTTTCTTTCCTTCTCAAGATGCGCAGCAGATGCCCAATGGCCTGATTGCCCCTTGGCTTTTTCCTTGTCGATCTCTCGCAGCATATTTTCCGCCCACTCATCGGGCAGAGAGACTTTTTCGACGATCTTGCATACTTCTTTGAGCAAGCCCTCTTCCCGAAGGTATTTTCGCTGATCGCAGAGACCGCGCTTGTGTGTGCATCGGTAGTAGTGATGTCCTTTCTGGAGTTCGGCGGAGATGGCGCACCCGCAACAAGCGCAGCGCAGGAAACTGGTGAATGGAAACGCGTGTTTTCTCTTCCGCGTGGGTCTGCTCTTGAAGCTCATCATTTCCTGCGCTTCGTCGAACAGTCTCTTACTCACAATTGGCTCGAACGCGCCGGGGAACAGCTCGCCATTCATGCTGATCACACCGTAGTAGACGTGATGCCGGAGCATCTTCTGGATGTTGGACACCGGCAATACCTTGCCCTTCCTCGTGCAAAGACCGAGGCGAGTGAGTTCATTGCGCAGTGAGAGAAGCGTGTGCGCTCCGGTGGCATAGAGTTCAAAAGCCTTTCGGATGATGGGGGCTTTGTCTGGGTCTGGGTCAATGTTCCGCTTCTCTCGGTTGTTGATATACCCAAGCGGGGCAGGCCACGTCCACTCGCCTCGGCGCACTTTTTCGCGCATGCCGCGCTTCACGTTCTCGGCAAGGTAGTCCACATAGTACTTGGACTGACCGAACGCGATATTGAGCATGAACTTCCCCTGTGGCGTTGGCTCAAACCAGAAGGTCGGGAACTTCAATCCTTTGAGTTTGCCGGTGTCCAAGAGGTGAATGATCTTTCCTCCATCCACGCTGTTTCTGGCGAGCCTGTCAGGGTGCCATGCGAGAATGCCGTCGGCTCCTCCTTTTTCGACAATTTCCAACATTCTGGCGAACTCGGTTCGCCCGGGCTCTTTTGCGGTTTTGGCCTCGCGGAGCGAGGCGACGATTTCCGACTGTTCGTTTGCGGCATACTCGGTTAGCTCACGAAGCTGCGCATCGATGGAGAGAATCTGACGGTCATCCTGTTCCGTGGATTTCCGAGCGTAGGCGACGACTCTCATGGCGACACGGTATCAGAAAAGCCCGCCGCTGGCGGGAGAAAGGGAACGCGGTGCAGTGGGAAGCTGCGATTGGCTGGCGCGCGCTCGCGCAAAGCAACGATTTTCGCACTTGGTGGTGCGCCTTCGAAAAAATCCGAACCGATTTCAGCACGAATTGGCGCGGCGGCTGAAAAGCCCTCGGGCTGGGGGCAGCCGCCGCGCCACCGGAACCATGCCGGACATCGCAGCAAAACCGCAAAAGAGCCCACTACAAAACGATCGGAACGAACTTTGTTTTCGCCAGCGGCGGGCTTTTCTGATACATTGCTCTACATGAAGGTAAGCATGTGGATGTTGGCTGTACTATTACTATCCGCCTGTGCAGGTACTCAAAGCAGCGATTCCATTAACGATCTTCAGAAACGAGTTGAAAATCTGGAGCAGGAAAATTCATCTTTGAAAGAGCAGCAGTCGTCGGTCCCAGAGTGTCCTCCAAATCATGCACTATCCCTTGACAAGACATACTGCATCAAAATCCCCGATCATGCTCATGCAGTTGAAAGTCCTACAGATGTGTGGCTATGCGACGCAGGATACGCAGAGGTTGGAGATAAGTGCATCCCCAAAAGCATTGCTTCACCATCTGTGGATGTACCCCAAATTAAACCTCCTGCTCCTTCCCGAGTGCCCACTTCCACTACAATCCCTGAACAATATGAGACGTTTCCTGTTTATGGGAAAATTATTTGTATACCTACAAGAGGAGCATTCTGTTCTGATGGCAATTGTCGTGATAGAGAGCCAACAGTTGGTTTAGTTATTGATCTCGATTCAAACATAGCAGCTCGGTGCGACGATCAGGGGTGTGATCCCTATGAAGTAATCTTCGATAGGTCAGGGATTTTTATAAACATCCACAGACCCAATCAGGGTGGATGGAATGTAAAAATTAATACGTCAGATATGAGCTATACAGAGGTGGCAGAACTGCTGCTCGATCAATACATCTCTTATGGAATTTGCAAACAGGGTGAATAAACTTTTGAATGGCTTTTTAAGCTGGCAAGGGAAAGACTACTGCCATAGCATTGCGGAGCATGGTTTCCGTCACGATCAACGGCGACGAGTTTGAAATCCACCCGCCCTTCTTCGACTGCCCCCGGTGCGGCAAAAAAACCTTTGGAGTTCTCCATGTCGGGGTACGGGGCTACATCCGCGCCTGCTGCGAGTGTCCGATATTTGATGCCCCCGGCGGCGAAGTGCCGCCCGTCATCAATCTGCCGAAACTCAGCAAAAAGGTCATCTACTTGGATCAACACGCCATCAGCGGCATGGCGAAGGCACTGAGGCCGAAGCTACAGCGAAGGAAGATGGAACAGCACGTCCAAGAGGCATGGGTGAAGCTCTACCACAAGCTGGATCGGCTGCGCCGCTTGCAGCTCATTGTCTGCCCGTTCTCCATGCACCACCGCAGGGAATCCTTCATGGATGACCGTCTCTACAAGTACCTGAAAGCGCTCTACAAGCGCCTTGCGAACGGCGTGGAGTTCTTCGAGCCGTTCAAAATACAGTCCATTCAGGTGATGCAGTATGCCCGGCATCACTTGGACAACTCCCTATCGCCCTTCATCGACAATCCCCAAACCGTCGTGCTGGGAACGATCAATTCATGGGAGCGGTACTCGCTTAGCGCTGGGATGCAGGACTTTGAGTGGAAACCCGAAGGGGCGAAGCTGATGCGGGAGCAGAACGAGGCGGCAAATAAGAACTTTCAGACGATCTATGACCGATGGAAGCAGGGTGGCATGAGTATCGAGGACAGGATCGAGGAAGAGTCCAAGGGCTTCTCGACGACGGTACGGAAAACCTATGCGCTTCTCTTCGCCAAGAACGCCAGTGAACACTACGGTCTTCCCCTTGATCCGAGAATGGCCCGGCAGATCGAGGAAGAGATGGTCGATGAGGAACATGCCTACATCAAACTTGTCGATGACGTGTATCGGCTGTTCTCCGAAGGAGTGACGATCATCAATCCCTTCCTTCTCCGTCAGACGATTGATTTCCTCGCCGGGGACGATGTGCGAAAGAATGTCCCGTGCATCCGCATTGAACCGCTTCTGTGGGCGACGCTGGCGCGGCAAGCTGCCGCGACGAAGGGGCGGAAGGAACTGGTAGACCCCGGTGATTTTAACGACATCAGCGCTATCGGGAACTTCCTGCCGTACTGCGACGTGATGACAGTAGACAAGGCGTGGCACGGACGGCTGAAAGAGAACCCAGCGGTTAATGAAGTGAAGCGATACCATGCGAAGATCGTTTCACGCAGTAACCTCCAAGAACTTAGGGACTACCTCGATGGGATCGAACACACTGCCCCTGCGCACATTCTGACGAAGGCGCTGGAAGTGTACGGAGACATCCAAGAGGAAGATCCATTTACGGCTTTAGAAGAGTCATAAGTGTCCCTAGTGTAGTGTCTCCAGCACAGCCTTACAACGATCTACTTTTTTGATGATCTCATCCGCCTGCTTCGTCCACACG
>JBBTTQ010000128.1:0-3405 GCA_038064175.1 Patescibacteria group bacterium | reverse complement strand
GTATGAATGACCACCGTACGGTAGCTTGCTCCGAGGCAGGTGACTACTCACCGCTACGGGAAAGAGTACCAAAGAAAATTCAAAACGGAAGACCGCCTTCCACCTTCGCTGAAGCTACGGCGGACAGGTCGGCGGTCGAAGGACAAAGATAAAGAAGCAGAAAAATCAAAGACTAAGAACTAAGCTCTCTGAACCCTTAGCCGGGGGCGACCAGCCCGAAAGTAGTAGCGGTAGTCGGCACCGTCCTCGTACACGTTGACCCCGTGGTCATCGCGACCACTGTACAGCGCAACACCGCGATCAAGCATTTCTTTTTCGGTCAGGAGCCAGCAAATTGTGTTCCGATCAACCGGCTTGTGTTTCTGCAACTCTTTGTACTCATCCCCTGACATTGGTTCAGCACCTGTGATTTTGCAGATCAAAATATATTCATAGTAGTTCAAACCACGTGCGCTATTCGCTCGTTGCAGGAATTGCTCAATCTCAGGAAACCTCTTTTGCAGATTGCTGATTGCATCTGCTCGCTCTTGCTGTGGCAATTCCGACAAGAATGTTTCTTGTGCTTCGACGTTTACATTATCGACAGTGTCGATAAAGAGAATCTCCGATGCATCCACAGAGGTGATCGTCATTTCAGCGCCGGTTGCCTTGAGACGACGTAGTTGAGCAAGAGCTTTTTCGTTGGCGCTGATTTCACCGAGAGCAACATCAAAATCTTCTCTGCTCACACCATGCTTGCTGGATAGAGCGTACCGATCCGAAATTTCTGCGAGCACTTTTTCATCGGGATTCATATTTTTCTCAAGTGATTGATTCAGCACTGTATCCAGCTCATGTCTCACAAGCTCCATACCAGCCCCAAGCTGTTTCTCAATTTCCCTGAGTGCCTTTGCACGTTCCCTTAAGTCCTTAGGTAAAGCAACGATCCTATTTTGTACTGCATCCTGTATGGTAGGAGTCGCGGTAGCTTCAGCAGTTTTTTCGACGAGAGTTTGCATAAGACACTGTGGGAAAGTCATGCCAACTATACATGTATTCCAGATTGTGTCAAATCGAATGAGTGGTGGAATTCTGCATATCTTGATGGTTTTGATTATCTTTTCGCAAAAGAGCAGTTACAAATCGTCACCCTCCTTCGCTCGCTCTGATAAAAAGACTGTGCAGTGGCAGATTCCGTTCGTGCCGCATGAGGGTAAACTCTATCAGATCGTCGTGAATTCAACCTACAAGTCATGGCTGGTTTCCGATGTGAGTGATGCGCTCTTTTCCATAACCAACTGTGCGGAGAAGCGCAAATCCTGGAAGGAACCCTCTGCCAGGAGCAAGACGCAATCGGAACTCCGACGCAAAAAAATCGTGAAGTGCACATCCGCCGAAAAGAGAAAATCCGGAACAGCGTCGCCGGAATGTGAGAAAAAATTAAAGAAAACGGCAACGAAGAAAAAACCTCCGAGAGAGAAACCGTCCTCATAATCGAAACCGATACCGACGGGAGGTTGCCCAAGCATCGAATGAGCCAAGCTGCACTGAGGACTCTCATTTACAGCTAAAATAAGCCAAAATTGTAATACAATAAAATGACATAACATATAATTTCGTGCAAGTAGTGCTGGTGTCAAAAAGTGCGTTTTTCCGCTAGAATATAAGGATTTAACGCACACAAACACTATGGATCAAAAACAAACACAAACGGATGAACGGGTACTGCTTCAGTGGCAGGCAAAGACGGCTCCGAGCCACTTCCGGGGGCCCCGCTGGTACCTGCTCGCAGGAGGATTTGTCGTCGCCTGCGCCGCCTACGGCATCCTCAGAGGAGAGTGGTCCTTTACGATCGTCATGATCCTCGTCGCCGGCATGTACGTCCTCACGCACCGGTCGCCGGACGCGGAAAAAAAGATCGCGATCCTCGAGCAGGGAATCGTCTATGAAGACGAATTCACCGAGTGGAGATTTGTGAAGGAATTCTGGATGCTGCAGAGTCCGACCTACGTCGAGCTCCACATGATGCTCCGCAAAGGCCGGTTGCATCAGGAAATCACCATTCAAACGGGCGACGAAGACCCTCATCGAATTCGCGCAGTTCTTGCGAAGTTCATTCCCGAACGCAGCGGACAGGGGGAAAGACTCCTTGACATGATCATCCGTCTCTGTAAACTATGAGCAAGCTGCCGAGGCACTTCACCGTGCGCTTCGCAGATAACCGACCTCCGGAAGGAGAGAGCCGGCTTCTTGGGTTTGCAAATGCGGGGGACAGTCATCCCCTCCTCCCTGAGGATTCGCAGGAAAAAGGAAAGGGTCGAAAGGAACAAGTTCCCGAGATGATCGAATCGAGCAATGAAGCTCTGAAAGCCGCAGTCCCGGAAGCGTTGATCGCGGGGTTCCAGGAAGTCTGCGCAAGCGAAGAGACCATGCAGGACGTTTTGGATCGTCCGGGGATTCACCGGAAAGAAATACAAAAAATTCTCAAAGAAACACTGGGGAGAGACGTGGATGACAATGTTGAGAACGTTGACGCAGAGAGTCTCCCGCCTGAAGAGAGGCGCAGAGCCGTTGCGAGCGTATTGCAGACATATCCCGACATTGCCCTGCACGTCCTCGAGTCCCTGGAGAGCCGCATCAAGCAATTTGACGATTTGATGCTGTCCCTCGAGCGAAGAATCAGCATAGCCGTCAACAAGAAAATTCTCCTCACGGAAAAACAACGCAAGATCCTCGGGGCGGACTCCATCCGGAAGCTGGAACTGATGGTGAAGACACTGGAAAAGATTCCGACCGAACGACTCAATGCCGTCATCGGCGAGCTTCAAACCGTCAGTGCCGGCGACTTGCAGGAACGTGACATCGCAGCAAAACTGGACCTGCCATCAGCGAACACGAGCGCCGAGAAAGAGGCGCAGGAGACACTCCTCGGATTCTTCCTGGAAACGAAAGGCTCTTTCCATCGCCGATGGAAATTCGGCGCATCGCAGTTCTTCCAGAGAAAAAATCCTGGCGAGGACCGGTACGAGGGAGCACAGAAAGAATATCGCGTCAGCCTGGGACAGCACCGGCGCGCGCTCCGCGAATACATGGACACACATCTTACGGAGCTTGCGACAAGAGCCTCCGATGAATGTGAGAAGACCGCCGGAGCCATCAGCGGAAGAATTCTCGGAAATGAGCCGGATCTGACGCTGGAACAGAAGAACTTGAGGCTCTTGAAGCACGAGGGATACGGAAGCATAGCGCTGGAAGACGCACTGGACGAATACCTCGAACCGATCCAGAGACTCGGTCTTGGGAAATCAACATCGAAGGGAAGGGTGAAGACGAACCGTCCGGAATTTCTTCCCTACGCCAAGGTCGCGCTCGCCATCCTTGATGACCGCATGCCGGGAGGAGCGGCGGATCTCGGGGCTCTCCTGG
>JBBTTQ010000127.1:0-8702 GCA_038064175.1 Patescibacteria group bacterium | reverse complement strand
ATGCGTCCGATGCTGCCTGCTTCTTTGCGTCTCCGCTTCGGAACCCTCTGGTTCAAAATTGCCGTCACCATTCTCTGCATTGCCCTCCTCAAAGGGACGCTGGAGATGGTGCTTCGTCTGCTGTATGAGCTCGAAGGTGCCTACACCGGGGACAGCACCATGTACTGGGCCATGGGCCGGGGGATTTTGAACGGACTCGTTCCCTACATCGATCTCTACGAAAACAAGCCGCCGGGTATTTTTCTCGTCAGTGCCGCATCCATCTTCCTCACGGGCGGTCCGTACCTCGGAAATATTCTCCAAGCTCTCATTCTTGCGATCATCCCCGTGCTCTTCGCTGCTTTTACGTGGATGCACCTTTCAAAACGCACGTTTCAGTTTCGGATCATCGTCACGGGAGCAGCGCTCCTCACGGGAATGCTCTTCACGCTTTTCCTCGCGGAGCGCAGCGGCGAGTTCCAGGTGGAATCCTTCGGGGCGTTCTTCGGGATTCTCTATGCCTTTCTGATCGCGGGACCGGAATTTCGCAGAAAAGAAACGAAAACAGCGCTCCTGGCGCTCTGCATTTTCCTCGCGGTCGGGTTCAAGGAGCCTTTCCTCCTTTCGCTCGGCGCAGTCGGGTTGATCCTCTCCAATCACCCCAAAGAATTTCTCCGCAATTTTCTGATCCCTCTTGCCATCGCTGCGGCCGTCGGTGTCTTTTCACTCGTTATCCTCGGATATTGGAAACCGTACGCGGACATCTATCTGCAGCTTATTTTTAGCAGACATTTGGATAATTACGGACCATGGTGGCAGAGGGGGCTCGAGTTTCGCAGAGTCTTCCGGGATTTGAACGCCTTCGCGGAGCCGCTGGGATGGATCGTCCTGTTCCTCGTGACGCTTTCCGCCTTTTTTCCGGACAGAGGGAAGAGGAACATTCCCGGCCGGATTTTTTGCATCGCAAAAATCGCCGCTGCGGTCACGCTCCTCACGACAGGCATCGGCCTCGGCGGGGAATTCTGGAACCATCACTTCGCAATAGGCTTGCCCGGGTATGTGGCATTCTTCATTGTCGCCATCCATCCGCTTGCAAAATCAGGATACAAGTGGCGCGAATGGGCATGCGGAGTCATCGCGCTGCTTTCTGCTTCCGGTATTTCGGAAGTACCCAGGCACTATCAGGATCGGCTTAATTTCCTGCTGCCGGAGGCAGCGGCCGCGCAGGCAGAAGCCAATCAGATCGATCGCATTCTGGATGCGTGCGGTGTCGAACGCTATCTCTTCTTTGGCTCAAACGGTCCGCAGCCGTACGCATTTACCAAACATTCACCAGAAGGGCCGTTCTTCGCAACGTTCGGTCCCCCTAACGATTACTCCTTTAGCCCCGAACTCCCTGTGCTTCGCAATGCATTTTTGGAAACTCTGCACAAAGCCCGGATCGCCGTCGTCGGCCAGTACCTCTTGAGTGATCTGACGGAGTACACGCGCCTCTATGTGGAAGAGCGTTTCACCGAAGAACCGTGGGAGTGCGCACGATCCCATTTGGGACAGTCGCGATATCGCATACTGTTCAGGAAACGGTGACGAAGAAAAAAGCAAAAGAGGATTCGTCCTCTATTTCCTCTATTCCTTCTATTTCCTCTATTGCTTCTCTATACTCTCCCCCATGAACTTCCGTTCATTTCGTCAAACCATTCAAAAACCGACCGTCCTCGGCTTTCTTCTGGTATTCGCGCTCTCGTATCTTACGTACTTTCACGGTTACTGGAACCCGCCGGCCGTGTTCTGGGACGAGAACTACCACATCGCGAGCGCGCAGAAATATTTGAACGGCGTGTACTTCATGGAACAGCATCCGCCGCTCGGAAAGCTCCTGATCGCACTGGGTGAAAAAATCATCGATGCGAACCCCGTCGACAACGCGTTTATCGGCACCGATTACGCGACGAACTTTGAACAGGGTTTTTCATTCGCGGGGTATCGATTCTTTCCAGCGCTGCTCGGATGGATGACGGCGCTGCTCTTCTACGGAATATTTCTGGCGCTCACCGGCAGAGCGCTCTGGGCGACGCTCCTCTCGTTTCCCTATATTTTTGATAATGCATTGATCGTGCACCTCAGAGGAGCGATGTTGGAAAGCACACTCCTTTTTGGCATCGCGGCATCGGTCTTCTTTTTCCTCCTGCTCCTCCGCGCCCGCGAACGCAGAGACAGTTTCCGCGTGATCGCGCTCTGGTTCGGCATCGCTCTCGGCGCGGTGTTCACCACAAAACTCCTGGGGCTCGTCATGATCCTCCTGATTCCTGCGACACTCGTGAAACTCTACCCAGACGCGCGGGCGATCCGGACGTTCCTCCTTTTCACGAGCGGAGGCCTGCTCCTCATGTATTTGAGCGTCTGGCAAATCCACTTCGCCTTGGGACGGACGGTCAATCCGGCGCTGCCGGACATGGGGTACTACCAGGCATCCCCTGCCTACAGAGAGATCCTGACACAGGGGCGGACGCGCTCGCTGCTGGCGTTTCCCGTGATGCTCAAGGATTCCATCAAGTTCGTCCGACACTACAACCGGGGTACGCCGCGCCTCGACCTTTGCAAGCTCGATGAAAACGGAAGCCCCTGGTACTTCTGGCCGATCGGGGCGCGTTCCATCAATTTCCGCTGGGAGACGCCGAACGGACAGGCACACCGCTATCTGTATCTCCAAGCAAACCCTGTCGCATGGTGGAGCGGATTCCTCGCCGTGCTCATCACCGCTTCCTTTTTTCTGACAACCCTCTTCTCGCCGGCGGCGCTGCGCTTCAAAAACCCCTGGCTTCTCCTCACGTTCTTCGGCCTGTACGTCTCCTACATGACCGCCATCAGTCGCATCGGCCGGGTCATGTACCTGTATCACTATTTCATCCCGCTGCTCATGAGCTTCGTCCTGATCGGGCTCGTCTTCCTCGAGATCGATCGCGTCTGGCGCTTCGTCCTGAATGAGGAGCGAAAAAACTGGATTCTCCTCGTATTCGGCATCCTCGTCTTTGCCGGATTCCAGTTCTACCGGCCACTGACGTACTACGAACCGCTGACAAAAGAACAATTTCAACGACGCGCCATTATGAAGCTCTGGGAGCTTGAATGCATCGGCTGCCCGCCGCAGAGCACGCTCGTGGTACCGACGAAGACGAACTAGAATTAAGAATTAGGAATGCATTCATGATACTTAGAGTATCTAATTATTAGATCATCTAATTCTTTCTTTGTGTCAATAGATCATTCCTAATTCTTAATTCTTTTGCCATAGTGTTCTTTCTCCTTTTCAAATGCGCCAGTTCCCGAAACATACGCAGAATCACGGACAATTTTGCACCGGTCTGCTGGCCGGCCGTGCGCGGATAGTGCGGAACGGGGACTTCTTTCCAGGGAATACCGAGTGCCTGAAGAGTTAAAAATACTTCCGCATTAAAGAGCGCTCCCGTGGCCTCGGGACGGATCTTCGGCCAGAGATCTCTGCGAAATACTTTCATCGCGCAGTTCACGTCACGGACAACGAGGCCGACATACGTGCGCAGCAGAAATCCGTAGAGCGCCGCATTGACGATCCGTGGGAGCGGATCCGCCCGATGTTCGCGATAGCCGGTCACGAACGAAAAGTGTTTGAGATGCGGTAAAAGAAGATGGAGATCGGACGACTTAAACTGACCGTCACTGTCGATGAACGCGATGAATTCTTTCGTCGCGCTGTCGCAGGCCGACTTCAACGCCGCACCGTAGCCCCGATTCACCGTATGATGCACGACCTTGAGATACGGGAATTCTTTCCGGAGCCCGTGAAGGATCTCCCCCGATCGATCGCGCGATCCGTCATTCGTCACGACAACTTCGCCGTCTATGCCTCCGGTTTTGAACCATGCGAAGGCGTCGCGGACGACGCGCTCAATGTTCGCTTCTTCATTGAAACAGGGAAGGATGAGGGAGAGCTGCATGAGGTAAATCAGGATCGATGTACGTCTTGCCAGTATGCCCTTTTGAGCTCAGGGAATCAATGGAGAAAGACACGGAAGGTAGAGAGGACCCACCTTCGCCCCGCATGCGCGGGGCTGCGGGGCGGGCAGGCACGAAGGATAATTTTTGTCTTCCATGTCATCCGTGCCTTTTATTTCGCCTTGTATCCCGCCTTCTCTGCACTCGCCGCATCGCGGAAATACAGACGATTGGAAGGCGTCAGACGCTCGCCGTCCGAAGAATCCACCGGGTAATAATATTTCCCCTGCTTCGAGGCGACGAATTGCATGCCTTCGGGGACAACGATCGACACTTCGTTCACAAAGAACGAACCGACATCCGCACGGATCGCTCCTCCGGAGCCTGTAAGAACCCGCCTGTCACCGAGGAAGAAACGGACCTCGCCGACGGCATTGCCTTCGAGCACCCCGTTATGGACGCCCGTGAGGCGCACGACCGGCACCGGCTCTCGCGTGTCAGGAACGACGGCAATCGTCGGAACGGGAAGAGCAATGTTCGTGATGAGACGCCCGATCAGGTATCCGATCAGGAGAAGGAGGCCTGCCATCCCCATCAGAGACAAAGCCGAGAGGCGTGTATGAGAGGATTCCAAGGGGAAATAGTTTACGAGTTTACGGGTGCGTCAGTTTACGGGATATCCCGTAAACTCGTAAACCCGAAACTTGTAAACGCTCCTTTGGGCAGGATATCGAGGCTATTGCTGCCCTGGCGCAGCCGGCGCCGCCGGCTGGATCTGCACCGGGGCGACATCCAGAATCAAATTCTTATCTGCATCGAAGAGGATGGCGCGATCGGCTGTGACGAGAAGGTAGTCCCCGTTCTGCGCGTTCTTATAGAAGGGATTGCGGCTCTTCAGAGCCTCGACGTCGACAATCGTCGCAACCGTCGGTTCCACGCCCGCAGGGATCAGGAAGATTTTCTTAACGCTCTCGACAACCTTGCGGGCATCTTCCCTGTTCTGTTCCCGATTGCCGGTGACCTGATCGACGCTGACCGAGAGTTTCTGGAGTTGATCCTCGACCGCCCGGCGGCGGAGATCCAGCGCGACTACGAGCGCAACCAGCGCTATGATGACAAGGTACGTAAGCAGCTTTGTGCGGGAACTATTTGTCAGATCCATAGAAAAGTGGAGAAAGGAAATGCGTAACCGACTGTTATCCTATGAAGAACTGTCCCGGAAGGCAAGTGGACAATCTCCGCCCTTCATACTACAAAACAAAATTATGGATTCACCACCGGCTCTGCGGGCGGCGGCAGGGGCGGAACCTCTGAGGAGGAACTTATGGAGGAAGTTTCGGACAATGCGGAGGACGCAGAAGACTCTGACGACACAGAAGATTCGGAAGATTCGGAGGACTCAGACGAACTCAGCGGAAGATCGATGATCACTTCCGAACTCTGGCTCGATGTTTCGCTGCTCACGGACGGAACAGAGGATTCCGAAGCAAGAGAGGATTTTGAAGACTCGGAGGAGGATGAAACATGGGTGATCACAGAGGAAGCTTCGGACGAAGAGGAAGATTCAACCGTCACGATCACGACCGTCCAGCCCTCGTCGAGCATCAACTTGGGATTCCGTTCGCTGTCCCAGTTGAACGTGGCGCCCGTGACGGGTTCTTTCCAACGATGTGCGTCGCCTTCGCGATAGCGCGCGCAATTATACGGATTCCCGCTGTCATCCAGCATCACCTGCTGACGGATGCAGGCGTTGAAGACGATGTCCTCAGAGAACGGCACCCCCTTCTCGTCGACCGTCAGTTCGCGAAGTGCCGAGCTGGAATTGCCCTGTATCCCTTCCACGGTCAGCGGCTCGTCCGTGACGAGGCCGAGCCACGAGAACGTGATGTCTTCCGCCGCGGGACCGGCTAAGCGAATGACGAACCCTGTCGCGCTGGCCTTTGACACGGCGTAGAGAACGGGAACGTCCGGCGACGCGCTGATGATCGGCGTACCGGTGAACGGCAGATCGAAGCGAACCGTGACGGCCGTGCCGGTCTTCGGGATCTTCGCGTAGCCGGCCTGGCGGTTCGAGACTTTGAGCTCGCCGCGAACAGCGACATCGCCCATGAATTCGGCAAGCCCCTGCACCGTAATGTCCCCGAGGAGTTCGATGCTCTTCTGCACGATCAATTCCTGAACCTGAAGAGCGCCGCTGCCGATCTCGAGTGCGTCGACACGGAGCTTGCCGTAGACCGTCAGCGCGCCGCCGACGGTGAGAGTGGCGCCGCTTTCGAGTTCGATGCCTGCTGCGTGAATGGTACCTGCGGTCTTCAGATCGCCGTCCACGTAGAGTGACCCTTCGCTCAGGATGCTCGAGACGATGAGCTCACCATCGACGTGCAGATTTTTGCCGATGCGCGCTGAGCCGCCGACCGTGAGGTTCCGGTCGATCGAGAGATCCATGAATGTTCCCATGACGGCGGTAATGGCGCCGCTGAACGTCGCGGGACCGTTGACCGTGAGCGCATGACCAAGTGTCATGGCCGCACCCACCGAGAGGGTCGCCTGATCCGGATCGTAGGAGAAGAGATCTCCGTTCTGGAGCAGGCCGAAGGTCGAACCGGTTCCGAGTTTTGCGGCGATGAGCGCGCTCATTTCCTGAGCAAGATCGAGGTTTTTGATTTGCGTGCGGACCTCTTCGTTGATCGTACTGTTGAATTTCATATCCTCAATGGTGTTCGCAACGAGAATCTGCACTTCGTCTTCGAGCTGCATGCTGGCAATGGAGTCATAGACCTGCTGCTCGACCGTTTCGACCGTGAGCGACTGGTTCCTGCGCGAGATGAGCACATTGACCATTCCTTCCGGCGCTTCCATTCCTTCGAGCGCGACACCGACCGTCGGCTCCCCTGCCTTCGCCTTGCGCGCGTACCCCGGCGTCGTTGCCGGCGTCAGAGAATCGCCCGGACGGATCACGGCGCCGCTTTCGACCTTCACCTTCGCCGGCACCTGACCGATGAGACCGACCAGCACGTATCCCGGCGGCATGATGCCGTCGGCCCCGCTGATGGTGTTTCCGATGAATGCCGGGCGGGACGAGATGATACCCATGACATTCGGATCGGCAGCCCGGTCGCAACGCTTCACCGTATTGGCGCGCATCACATCGATACAAACGACCTCACCGTGCGTGACGCCGCGATCGTCGGTCAAGAACCATTCCGCATAGTCGGCGCCGGAGGTGGAGTACGGCTGGTCCGCGAAGGTGGCGCCCGAGGCATTGATGCGAAAGACGGTGTTGTTATTACTGGTGACATCCGTGACGATCTTCAATGGATTGATTGTTGACGTGGCTGTATCGGTACTGATGAGGATATTTCCGGAGAGGGTCAACCTCTCTGCCGGCGTACTCGTTCCGATACCCACCCTTCCTCCGGTACCGGACGCGGCGTACAGGATGGTGCGCACGTCATTCATGAATACGGAAACGGAGGTACTGTTATGGTTGGTCGCAGCGAGATCGGCTTTGCCGTCCCCGTTGAGGTCGCCCACGGCAACGGAATACGAAGTCGACGCAGTCGGGTAATCGACTTTTGTCGCGAATGTCCCGTTGCCATTATTTTGAAAGACTGAGACTGACTCTCCGGCCGTATTAGCACTCGCCAGATCGGCTTTGCCATCGCCATCGAGGTCGGCGATGACAACGATATAAGGATCCAGTCCAGTCGTGTAGTTCACCTTCGTCGCGAAGGTCCCGTTGCCATTGTTCATGAGAACTGAGACAACATCGGCGTTGACGCTCGTGACAGCGAGATCACCTTTTCCGTCACCATTGAGGTCGCCGATCGCGATTCCTCTCGGGTCTGCCTCCGACGGGTAATCCACCTTCGTCGCGAAGGTGCCGTCCCCGTTGTTGCGGAGAATCGAGACGGTCGTATCCATATTGTTCACGGTAGCGAGTTCAGGCTTTCCGTCGCCGTTGAGGTCGCCAATGGCAACAGAATGCGGGGAGCCACCCGTTGTGTAGTCCACTTGGGCGGCGAAAGTACCATTGCCGTTGTTGAGCAAGACGGAAACAAGACTATTGTCATTGAAATTTGCAACAGCAAGATCGGCTTTGCCGTCCCCGTTGAGGTCGCCGATGGCAACGGATGTCGGACTGGATCCCGTCGTATAATCGACCTTCGAGGCGAATGTGCCATTGCCTTTATTCAGGAAGACAGAAACCGAAGTGCTGCTGTTGTTTGCAACTGTGATATCAGGTTTACCGTCCCCGTTGAGGTCGCCAATAGCGACGAAAAACGGGATTGAGCCCGTTGTGTAGTCCACCTTCGATACGAAGACGCCAGCTCCAGTGCCGATGAAGACGGAAATTGTATTGGTACCCTGATTGGCAACGACGATATCGGGCTTACGATCTCCATTGAGCTCGCCGATGGCAACGGAACGTGGATTGGTCCCCGTCGTATAGTCCACCTTCGCAGCGAAGGTGCCGCCGCGTCGCAAGTGCGCTTCGCCGGCTTGGATACTGCCGATATTCACAAGGTCACCCTCGACTGTGAGACGGGACACAGACTTGGTGCCAAGTCCGCTGTGAAGGAGATTGATGTTTTCGTTGAAACCGCTCATCTCGCCAAGGTATGCTCCCGATTCAAATTGGAAACCATCTCTGGAAATAATGGATGCCATGACGGTGAGCGATCCCGTCATCGTATCGCCGGTGTCATCGACGAAATAGCTCTGCGCATCGGCATAGCTGAGCGCTCCCG
>JBBTTQ010000126.1:0-10483 GCA_038064175.1 Patescibacteria group bacterium | reverse complement strand
CTTTCCCTGCCTCCAGATCGCCTCGATATCTTCCGCCCTGTAGCCGTACTGGCGCCGCTCCGTTTCGGAGGGAATGTGGGTTGTGGCGACGATTTTTCCCGCGCGTCGGAGTCGCTCGAAATCATGGGGATCCGTATAGACATATTCCCCTTCGTCGCCTGGTTTCGCGGTCCTGGTTGTGAGGATGGGCACGTTAGCCGTGTAGTCCAAAAACATCTGCGTGAACAATGTACGGACGGTCGTTTTGCCGACGCCCGAGGGACCGGTCAGGGCCAGGATGTAGCCCGGGAATACGCGCATGGGCGCAGGAACGCCTGTAAGCGCTTCGTACGCCACTTCATACACGCGCAGAGCCTCGTCCGTTACATGTGACAGTCGCATGCGCGGATGCACGCGCTGGCCGATCGCAGGTACTGACAGAAGCGGGGCGAGGATTTTGGAGCCGTCATCAAGCTCGATGAGGCCGATCAAACGCGGTTTCCTCCCGAACTTCGCGGGCGGGTGCATGAGCTTCGTAAAGGAAAGCACGGCGCCTGGTTGCATCCGTTTCGATTGTTTCTTCAGAGCCCGATGAATGACGGGAGGCGTTGTCATGCTTCGAGGTTTTCAAGAATGTGGATGCCGCAGCTCCCGCACGCGCCGCCGAAATTGTGGGCGAGGCCAAAGGTTTCTCTGGAGGATGCGAGCTGCTTTCGGAGGTCGATGAGTTGCTTCATGCCCGTTGCAGCCACCGGGTGCCCGCAGGCCTTGAGGCCTCCGCTTTTATTAATAAAGAAAGGATACTGTGGGGCGGGAACGTTCCTGCCCCACAGTGATTTATATATTTTAATACCTTCTCCGGGTTCCGCAAATCCAAGATCTTCCATGTTGATGAGCGCTGCGATGGAGAAGCAGTCATGCGTCTCGATTGCATGCACATCGGATCTTTCAATATTCGCTTCCTCGAGCGCATGACGCATTGCCTCCTGGGTTGCGGGGAAGCTCGTCAGTGACGCGCGCTCGGTGATGCTCACGCTGTCCGCGGCGACGGCGCTTGCGGCGATCCGAAATGGACTCCTTCTGATCGTGGAGAGGATGCAGGCGGCTGCACCGTCGCTCACGGGCGAGCAGTCGAGCAATCGTAATGGATCTGCGACGAGCGGGCTTTCGCTCACGGCATCGGGGCTGATCTCCTGCCGGAATTGCGCGAAGGGATTCTCCTTTCCGTGTCTGTGATGCACGGCGGAAACGAGCGAGAGCTCATCCCTGGTCAGTCCGTATTCGTGCATGTAGCGGTTCGTGATGAGGCCGAAGATGCCGGGGAAGGTGAGGCCGGAGGGAGCGTCCAGTTCGCTGTCGGCGGCGCCCATGAGCGCCTGCGATATGGCATCGTTCGAGGCATCGGTCATTTTTTCCACGCCAATCACAAGGATCGTTTCCGCGCGCTTGCTTTCGAGGAACGCACACGCCGTGTGGAGCGCCAACGCCCCCGAGCCGCAGGCGGATTCCACCCGGAGAGCGGGCGGGTGGTGGGGGAGGAGCGAGGAAGCGACAGCGCCCAGATGCGCCTGATCGTTCGTCGTTTCCGCGAGCATGTTTGCGACAATCACCAGATCAATGTCGAGGGCGCTCATGCCCGATGATTGGAGCGCCGCCTCCGTCGCCTCGTCCATGAGATCCCGGAGACTTTTGCCCCACCATTCCCCGAATCGGGTGAGACCTTGGCCTGCGAGGAAAATATCGCGTTCCATGGATTATGCTGCGAGAGCGCCGGAATGCTCCAGATACTCCGCGTAGGTGAGATACGTGAGTTCGCGTTCGTCCGTCGGGAGCGCCTTGCCGTTTTTGAGCATCGTGAGGAGGAAAGCGTCACAACCGGAGCCGGAGCCATAGGAGACGAGTGCGATCGTTTCCCCCTTCTTCGCTTGCTCCAGCACGTGCGCGAGTCCCAGGAGCGAGCAGGCGCTGTAGGTGTTGCCGATCGTCGCGACGACAAAGCCGGCCTCCATTTGCCCGGAACGGATACCGAACTCCTTCGCGATCTTCATCGGGAATTTCGCATTAGGCATATGGAGAACGATATGATCGATCTCCTTCATCTGCTTTTTCGTGGTTTCCAGAAGTCCCTGGAGCGCTTCGCGGACGTGATGGAAGTAGCCCGGTTCCCCCGTGAATCTCCCCGCATGCCTCGGGTATGCTTCGTCCTTCGCGCGCCAGAAATCCGGAGTGTCCGTTGTGAAGGAGAGTGTTGCATCAATTCTACAGAGAGCGTTCTTGGCCGTTTCCGATCCCAAAATCACCGCTGCGGCTCCTGCGGCTGCGGTGTATTCGAGCGCATCGCCGGGCTTCCCCTGGGCCGTGTCCGTGCCGATCGCGAGCCCGTACTGAATTTGTCCGCTTCGGACGAAACTGTCGACGATCTGAAGCCCCGCCGTTCCCGCTTTGCACGCGAACTCCAGGTCCGCAGAGTGGCAGAACGGGTCGAGACCGAGTGCGGACGCGAGCATGCCGCTCGTGGGCTTCACGGCGTACGGATGCGATTCGGATCCGACGAATATGGCGGAGATCTGCGTCGGCGTGAGACGTGCAACGTCGATCGCCATTCGCGCGGCCTCGAAGGCGAGGGTAAAACTGTCCTCGTCTTTCCCCGGAACGCTTTTTTCAAGAACCCCAAGACTCGAGGCGAGAGAGGAAGGATCCTGCTCCCAGTGGCGTGCCATCTCCGACGTCTTGATCCGGTACTTCGGCACATACATGCCGAAGCCGACAATGGCGCTCTTGGACATCGAAAAGAGTGTAGCAGGTTCCATACGTCAAAGAGAGCCATTTCGCGCATGTCTTTGGTGTGCTTTTGCCAGCGTATTCGTCGCTTGCGCCGCGAGGAGGGATATCTCCCCTGCGAGGACGGCTGCGCCGATCGTTTCCGCAAGCTGGGTTTTTTTGGGCAATGAAGTCTGATGTTTCAGGAGGAGATTCAGGCATTGTTTCTGCGCGGGAAGTTCCGTTCCGCCGCCGCGGACGCCGACGAGAATTGCAGGTAGGGAAGTGTGTATTGTAATTTCACTGTGTATCTGTCGGAGATTCGTTTGCTCGTTTGCTCGTTTGCTCGTTTTTTCGTTTTGAATGGACGTGATGCTGGTATCCGCCAATGATCCTTCGACGACATGTGCCGCGTCCTGTCCGGTGGCGATGTAGAGCGCCGCGATGATGTTGGCGGCGTGCAGATTTTTTCCGAGTGTTCCGGCGATTTCAGATCCCACCTCCAGCTTGGCATGTGCAGTCTTGAGAAGCGCTTCCGGTTCCGCTTTGAGCATATCACGAATCACGGCTTCCGAAAGCGTGGCTTCGGCTTTCACGCTGTGCCCGCGGCCTTTCTCCTTCGTTCGCCCGCTTGGTTTCTTGTCGCTGTCGATATTGGCCGCGACCGTCAGAAGAGGAATGTCTAATTTTTTAGACAAAAATTCTCCCGCGGCCTGTGCCGCAATCGTCACCATGTTCATGCCCATCGCTTCATCCGTGTCGCAGGCGATGGTCAGAAACAGACAATCATCCTTGCAATCGATTTCAGAGGACAGCACTTTCAGATGGCTGCTCGTGCTCTCCGCCGCCGCTTTCCATTCTTTCTCCAATTTTCTGATCGATTCACTTTCCACTTTCCACTTTCCACTTTCCACTTCAAAGGCCATCGATCGCGTCATCCCCTTATAGACAGAGTTCACGCGCACGCCTCCCGCCTGCGTCAGCGCTTTGCACCCTCTGTTCACGCTGGCGACGAGCGCGCCTTCCGTCGTTGCGAGCGGCAGATAGACATGGACGGATTCACCGGAGCTGAAATGAATGAGGAGAGGTCCTGCAAGGCCGACCGGAACCGGAACTGCCCCGAACATCTGCTCGCAGTTCCGTTCGTCGGCGGATTCGATGCGCGGTGCATCGATTGTGAGCAGGTTCAGATCTGCTCCAAGTTCTTTTTCGATGCGCCTGCGGCGCTCGGAAATGCGCTTACTGGCTTCGGTGCCTTCGGGAAGATTCCGGAGATCCATGGGAGGGGATTATAGCCCAAACGCGGGTCGAAGACCCGCTCCCAAATTATTATATTTTCCTCCAAGGAGCCCTCTTCGAGGCGTGTTCGCCAAGATGTTAATATAATATCATATTAACACTAAAGCAGATGCGATCCAGATCCGATACCAGCCTCAAAGACCGTACAATTCGTTTGCGCTTTCGCGAAAGCCCGGATCTCCGGAAAAGCCGCCTCCGTGCAGATCAAATGCACGGTCGGCCCGGCGTCCATCGTGAAGAGGACTTCCAGATGTTCTCTCATGCGAAGCTCTTTGACTTCATCGATGAGCCGGTATGTCTCCTGAGAGAGATAATGCAGGGGTGGATCCTGCGACTGCATCGCCGCGTGCATGTTCATGCAGTCTTCTTCGGAGACGGCCTGCAGCTTTTCAAAATCTTTTTTGAGAATGGCATCGATGCATTCCTCCATACGCTTCGGGATGGATCGAATACGCGCTTCAAAAAGAGGACTCGTATGCGCGCGCGCATGTCCCTCGGTGGATCCTGTTTTTTTCTCCTTGTGGGACGGAACGATGATGATATCCCAGAGTCTCCAGTGATCGCTGTCCGCAATCTGCTCGACAAATGAGCTATCCAAGGTATCTCCATTACCCGCTCTCAGAGCCATAAAACCGCCAAAGACACTTCGTGCTGCCGAGCCCGATCCAAGCCGTGCGATGATGCTCTTTTGCTGTGGAAATACGGGACGATGGGAAAGGCCTGAGTAGAGCTCCGCGAGGCTGCTGAAGATCGCGGCGGAGGATGCGAAGCCTATGGAAGGAGGGATCTGCGACCGTATTTCGAGCGAGATTCCCTCCGACAAATCGAGACACTGTTTTGAAATTTCAAAGTGGCGTTGAAGGCGGTCGATTTCTTTGTCCGTCAGTTTTCGCTCCGATCCGTCCGGCTCATAGGATCGAACGGAGAAAACATCCGCGCTCTCTCCCGCTATTTCCACGGTCGGTTGGTCGAGGGTGATCGACAGGGAATCGGCCACCGGCAGGCGCAAGGCGTCGTTTCGGTTCCCCCAGTACTTGATGAGAGCGATGTTGGCGGCGGACAGAGCTTTCATGGGCATAGATGACAAATTTGAATGACAGAATGTTTTCTTTTCTTTTCATTGCCATGGGAGCACAGTTTAAAGCTCCACGGAAGGCATGCCGCGTTCTTCTGCGATTGCTTTTATCGCATCCTGATGAGTCCCGAGCGCCAACACGATACCGGACCCCCCCGTATGCCCTCCCGCCCCGATCACTTTAGCGGCTCCGCCTTCGCGCTCAATATCTTCGATCATATCCGCTGCTTCTTTCGTTACAACCCCGAGCTCTGTTTGTGCGCGATGGTGCTCATGAAGAACTTTCAAAATGTCTTCACCCGTGATGAGTGCTTCCGAACAGCAGCCGATCGTTTGGAGTGCACTCTGGACCGCTTCTTTTTTGCCCTTCATCCATTCGACCATTTCGGGCGTCGATTCATTCGGCTGTCCGGTATCGATGAGCACGCCTCCGCGCAGGAGTCCGGGAGGCAGGTCGACCGGTTCCGGCTCCTGTCCCTGGACGAAGCGGACGGGAGTGTCGCCCCAAATCACCGCAAAATCGAAGCCGCTGTGTCCGGGATTCACGATACCTTCGATCAAAAGCGCTTCGCTGCGGCAATCCTCGCCGAAGATGGCCTGTGCGATGGCAATGACGAGGGCGGTTGAGGATCCCATGCCCTTCCCCAGCGGAAGTCCCGCATGGATATGGAGTCGTCCCCGGAGTTTCACCCGTTTCGTATGGCAATGGAGGAGAATTTTTTCCGTGAAGAGCAGCCACGGCTCCCCGCCGTAGGTACCCGTCCATTCGATGGCGACTTGATCAAGCGACGGATCTTCCTCCCACGTAGCCTCCATCCCAAGCGAGGAGGGGACTGCCACCCCCGGAAAGCCGAAGAGGACCGCATATTCTCCGGAGAGGATGATTTTTCCGGGAGCAAAAGACATACGGGAATTATGAATGAAGAATGAAGAATGAGGAATGCCGGCTATCCATAATTCATAATTCCAAATTCCTGATTCTAGCCCCCGTACCTTCTCTTCCTCGCATCAAACTCCCGAATGGCGGCTTCGAGATCATTGACGGTGATGTCCGGAAAGTGTTTCTCGTTGAACACCCATTCCGCGTACGCCGCCTGCCAGAGAAAAAAATTGCTCGTCCGCTGCTCGCCGGAGGACCGGAGGATGAGATCGATGTCCGGGAGCTCCGGGTGGTCGAGATAGTTCCGGAGAGCAGCTTCATCAACTTCCTTGGCTTCGTCAGGAATCTTCATCAGACGATGGAGAGCGCGAACAACTTCATCTTTACCGCCGTAGTCGACGGCGAGGTGAAGCGTGAAGCCGTCACAATCCTTTGTCATTGCTTCCGTGTCCTCGATGAGCGCCGCAAGGCTTTTTTGAATCCTGTCGCGGCGGCCAGAATGGACGAAACGGGTGTTATTCTTGAGAAAACTTTCCCGTTCCCGTTTTAGATAATCCTCGAGCAGCCGCATTATGGCCAGTACTTCCTTTTTGTCCCGCTTCCAGTTTTCCGTGGAAAAACACCAGACAGTGAGAATTGCGATACGCGCATGTTCTCTGCAGAAATCCGTGAGCGTGCGAAAGTTCTCAACAGCTTTTTCATGGCCGTTCCAGGGCAACAGGCTGCGGTTTTTAGCCCACCGTCGGTTGCCGTCCGGGATGATGGCGAGGTGGAGATGCTTCATGGAGCGAAGATTTTTTGAAGTCCCAGATGGAACCATGGTGCGTAGGATTCCGGCTGCGCTTGCATGTTTTTTTGCAATGCCTTGACATCGATCCATTTCCACTCCGCGACTTCAGCCGGATTCGGAACAGGCTTTACTGCATCCACATTCGCCGTGAGGAGCGTCACATGCTCGTGTTCGACGCCTCGCCCCGGATCTTCCGCCCGGTACACAAACGTGCTTTCTTCCCGAAGGGGACAGGAAAATCCCATCTCTTCCCGGAGCCGGCGTTCCCCGGCTTCTTTCGACGTCTCTTCCGGAAACGGATGGCTGCAGCAGGTATTGGCCCAGATGAGCGGCCAGAGCATTTTTTCGGCGCTGCGTCGCTGAATGAGGATTTCCCTTCCTTGATTTCGGAACACATAGACCGAGAAGGCCTTGTGCAACGTTCCCTCGCCCGTGTGAGCCGAGAGGAGATCCGTGGATCCCAGGGGATCGCCTCGTTCGTTGACGACAATGACTGAGCGCATGGTTCCAGTCTACCTCGTCACGGCACTGCCTGTCCCCGTGAGAGAGCCCGTTCCAGTTTTCTCATACCGGCTCCGTGCCCGGTAGCGCGGGTAGTGCTTGAAAATGGCTTTGCCCTGGAGGAGCCTCCGGCTCGTGTGACTCTCCAATTGGTTCTTGAATCCTCTCGCCCTGCGAGCAAGCGCAGTATTCACATTGTCGACGCTTCGTGCTTTTCGCAAGGCATCCTCTTTCATATTTTTTTGCAGTTCCAGATCCTTGTTAAACGTGCTGATACAACGACGGAGAAGAAATAAGCTTGCCCCCCGTTGGATTCCTTTCATCGTTAACTTTTTTATGCAGATTTCCTCCGCTGTCGGCGCCTTTGTTCCAGCGGTGATTTCCCCGCTTCCCACAGTCGGATCCGCCGCCTGGGAGATTCTCGCACTCAGCGGCAGGAGCATCAGTATGGCAATGGCGGATGCAAAAAAGGCACGCATAGAAGAAAGGAGGAGACTGCAGTATAGCCTTCGGCACGCACGGTGTCATTCCATTCGCTCTGTTTGAAGATTTCATGACGGGATAAGCAGGTGGAGACGGAGTATAAGGCCGCGCCCGCTCTGGAACTCAAGAATATCCACATTCAATCCAGGAAATAGGATTCAGACTTCCATTCCTCCGCTGCCTTGAGTATCGTTTGGGTCTGCGCGGGTATAGTACAATGGCTAGTACGTCAGCCTTCCAAGCTGAACATGCGGGTTCGATTCCCGCTACCCGCTCCAAACATTTTCGACCTTCGCAAAGGTACGCGTAAAAAATTTTGAGGAAGGTGGGAAGGCGCATGCTCCTAATAACAGGGATATGGCAGAAGTTCTTTGAGCGTCACTGTTTTGTTTGGCTCAACTAGAACCTCCGTTGCTGCATTTTCAGGATTTATCTGCCACATAAACTCTCTGCACCGCCCACAAGGAGGGAGAATCTTATCTCCCCAAAGCGCGACAATCTTTTCAATTCTCGATTCTCCATTCATAAGCATGGCAGCAATTGCCGCATGTTCGGCACAGAATCCAATCCCACAGCTCACATCAATACAGACCCCAAGGTGTACTTGGCCTTTCTCCGTTACCAGCGCACAAGCGACACCGCCCACATCACATTGCCCGAATCTCTGTGGATTCATCACAGTTCGTGCCTTTTGTATGAGTTCTTTATTGGAAATACTCATGATGTTGTCAGTTTAACGGCATCGGACATAAACTCCTAGCAGGACACATCATGGTTGTAATAACATTAAGTACAGAGCTCCAACCGGCTACGCCCCGCATGCGCGGGGCTATGCCGAGGTTTCGCTGTGTCCATTGTTACAGGAGAGAACGGTCCTGCGTAGGGATACCAAGCAGGCTTCGAATTTTGCGTTCCGAGGGTTTCTTCCAGGGATTGCATGTGAGAATCCTCTTGAACGACATCAGAGAGCCTTTCAGAGCCCCCCGTTCATCAATGCCGCGTTTTGCGTACTCTGAACACGTCGGCTCATGGCGACAGAAGCCGTAGGGATAAAGATATTTCAGCGGTCCATGATCGGGCGAAAGTGTCGCTTGATAGCCTTTGAGCATCCCCACGAGAAGAGAGCGCGGTATTCGGATGAGCGTTGGAAGGAACTGTTTTACCATGACAGCGTGGAAAGGGAATTGCGAATGGAGTGCTGAGTCGGTAGCCTTCATCATAACCTTTTCCTGCGACCTATGGAACTTTCTTCCGGAGATGTTCTGATCGGCCTCTACATCGTGGTGGCGATCATGCTGATCATCGTTCTCTATCATCTCTTGTTCATCGTGGTGGATCTCCGAAAGGTACTCCGGAGGGTCGAGGATATCACCGCCCAGGTGGAAGCCGTCATCATGAAGCCGATTGCCATGGCGGATCAGATCATGGAGTGGGTGGTACAGCATATTGAGACGCTGGCGAAGAAGGAGAAGAAGCACCTTCACGGGAAAAGACACGAATAATATCAAAAATCTTTCCCTTCGGGGGAAATGCCACATTCCCGTAAAACTTTCTCAAATTCAAACGCAATATCCTTCAGAGTCTTTTCCGACAGAAAGCGGTGCTGAACTTTTGACATGTCTACACGTTATCACAAGAATCTGTATGGTACCAATAAATCGATATATCGATTTATTGGTACTTTTTACCATTGGTCAACAAATTTTAGAAATATCGCAAAAATAAGAAATAGCATCGCGCTCGCTCGTTACAGTGGATGCGCGTCAGTATGTTCACTTTTCCTCTATCACCTCTCCCCCGAAGGGGGAGAGGTGGGTGAGGGGGATGCAGGCGAAGGAGGGATGTATTGCTTGATTCGGTATAACACGGAAGACAAAGAGAACACGAAAGAAAATTTTTCAATCTTTTTTGTCGTTCGCGTCCTCCGTGTCCTTCGTGTCTTAGATAATGGGTTGCTTATCCACAAACACCCGGATGAAAAGCCGACGGATGATTTCGACGGAGGCTTCGATGAGTTCATGCAGCAGCGCATTGAGCCTGCGAATGCGCGCATAGAGTTCGTTTAGGGAGAACGCGGCGCCGGGGCGTGCGAGACGGGCGATTTTTTTTGCCTCCCTGGTCAATTTCTTCACTTCTTTCTCGATGTGTTTCTCCAGTTGCTCTTTCATGATCGCAGGCTCGGGGAGGCTCGCGATGGACTGATCGCGGGGCGAGGCGCGCTTTGCGCCGGTGGCCGTGGCAGGAGCGCCCGTTGCACCCAGATCCGCGGACATGTCTTCGCCTGTACTCTCGCCCACGCGCTGGGCGAGGCCTTCGATGCTCTTGAGCAGAAGCCCCAGTTCTTTGATCTGCTTCGGCTGGGCGACAATCAGTTTTGCTTTTTCGGATCTGGCCGCAGGGCGCGAGAGGCTTTTCTCTGATGGTGTGAGATCTCCCATCCGCCTCTATTGTCCCTTTTTTTGGCAGAAAAGTCAATGGAAGGAATATCGACTTTCAAGCGAACTCAAGCCAAGAAAAAATGTTCGTCGCGTATTTTTCTCTGCAGCGGCTTTCGGCAGGATCGCAAACGAATTATGATCACCGTATGAATGAGAAAACCATCTTCCATAAAATCCTCGCAAAAGAAATCCCCGCGGACATCGTGTTCGAGGACGATGATGTACTCGCGTTTCGCGATATCCGTCCAAAGGCGCCTACGCATCTCCTCTTCATTCAG
>JBBTTQ010000125.1:0-4899 GCA_038064175.1 Patescibacteria group bacterium | reverse complement strand
CCAGTCTCTTAAAGAGCATCCAGAATCGCTTCCGCATCCAGGACGGGCAGCTGGGGGGATGGGATGTCTCCGGCAGAGCCGTTGTCAGCGCGAAAAGGAAGTTGAAGTCGCCGTATTTCTTTCATGCACTCTATCCCGAGTGCCCGAAGCAATTCGATGTCATGATCTGCAGCGAAGTGATTGAGCACACGCGCAACTACGCGGAGATCCTCCGCTGGATGTATAAAAACCTCGCACCCGGCGGCCTCATGATTCTCACGACCCAGACCGGCAAAATCCACGGCTCCGATCGCTACACCGGCCACACACAACACTTCAGGAAGCGCGAGCTCGACACTCTCCTCCGGGAGATCGGCTACTCCATTGAACGTTCTTATCTCTGGGGCTGGCCGTTCTTCACGCTCCAGAAATACATGACGGACATCCGGTTCGCAAAGATCCAGCGAAATTACCTGGAAGGCGGATTGTCGCTCCGGAAGAAATGCGTCTTCGCCCTCGCATACGCGGCGTACGGAGTCCACGATCTCATCCCCTACGGGCCGCAGATCTATATCACGGCCAGGAAATAGATCAGAATATGCGAAGCAGCGTACGAGACATCTCCCCCATGTGCGGCGAAAGGACATAGGCGACGTATTTTCCGCGTCTGCGGTCGAGGACAATCCCTGCATTTCGGAGAACATGAATGTGATGGGATGCGGTCGGAAAAGTGCATTGGATGTGTTTTGCAATCTGACCGACAGTTGCTCCACGATGCCGTTTGAGAAAAGTAACAATACGAATTCTCTTTGATTGTCCCAATGCTTTACACTCCCGTTCGAGCTCTCGAATATCTGCCATACTATGAATTATAGTTATATAAAGACATTTGTACAAATGTTTAAATGTATTAAATGGAAGCAAAAATTCTGCCGTTGAAACAAGGTCGATCCTTATCCAAATACGAGCAAAAAAACTATTTTTCTTTTCATGACCCTTCGACGCGCCCCGCATACGCGGAGTTTGGTCAGGGCAAGTCATTATGATGATTTTTTTTCTTCATGGTAAACCATATCCAGGTTGATCTCCCACAAATTTTCCTTGTCCGTGCGGCCGACGACGATGTTATCCACGGCCGTCATGGCAGAAAGCATGCTGTGATCCTGATTGTTGTAGCGATGCATGCCGTTTCGGCCGATCAGATAGAGATTTGGAATGGTATTCACGTACTCGCGGACGACGCTCAGTTGAGCGTAGCTGCCGATGTAGGCGGGGTACGCCTTCGGCATCCGAAGGACGCAGGCGTCGAGGACGTCATCCGATTTGAGGAAACCAATTTTCTCCATTTCGCTGATGCCGAGCTGGATCATCTCCAGATCGGGCTTAATCCAGAGATCTCCTCCTTCGTTCACGAAGTACTCGAGACCGATCCAGATACTGTTCTTCCTGTCTGCCACCATGTAGGGACTCCAGTTGTTGAAAATCTGCACGCGGCCGACGCGGACGGCTCCCTCCTGGATGTAGATCCAGTTATCCGGAACGTCCTTCTGAGGCTCCTTCCTCTTCTCCTGCACGTGGAGCTTCCTGAGCAGCAACCCCACCGTCAAAAAATCGCGGTACTGGAGTCCCTCTGCGACTTCGACGACGCTCGAGGGTGGATGCGGCGTCGTCATGCCGATCAGGTGCTTGATCGGCATCGTCGAAAAGAAGTAATCGCAGGCAATCCGCTCGGTATGACCCGTTTCAATATCTTCAACTGTTACCGCAACCACTTTTTGCCCTCCTTGCCCTTCATGCCCTTTTTGCCCTGCAAGATGGACTCCGCTCACGCGATGCTTCATCCGTATGGTCCCGCCGCATGCTTCGATCTGTCTGGCTGCCTCTTCCCACATCTGCCCCGGACCGAACTTGGGGTAGAAGAACCGCGTGATGAGACTGGTCTCCCGCTCCTTCTGCACCTTCGCGAAGTCCGAGGAGAGGAGATCTTTGACGGCGTGGACGACCGCGCGCTTGAGGGAGAGTCCTTTGACGCGCTGCGCTCCCCAGTCGGCGCGAATTTCTCTGCAGGGCACGCCCCAAACCTTCTCGGTGTAGGCTTCGAAGAACGTGCGGTAGAGACGATCGCCGAAACGGTTCCGGTAGAAGGAATCGAGATAGGTTTCATCCTTGATGGAAACGATCTGACGCTTGATGTAGGAAAGCCCGATCAAAAAGGTATTGAGAAATCCGAGCCTCTTCGCAACCGAAAAAGTGATCCCGATGGGGTACGGGAAAAAGTGCTTGCGGTAGAAGATGCGGCTGAGTCTCGGGCGCTGGAGCATCACACGATCCTCTTTTTCTGGATCGGGAGCTGGCAGTTGTTTGCGTAGTCCTTCCGAAGCACATTCGGGACACAAATACTCAACAATCGCCTCCGCCGCATATTCGATCTCATGATGCTTCTCTGTGGTATCCGCCGCAGGCGCCCCCTGACGTGGGAGGATATTGAACCACCAGTCCATCACACGATCGCTCTTGGAAAAGAAGCGGTGACCGCCGATGTCGATCCGGTTGCCTTTGTAATTGAATGTCTGCGCGATGCCGCCAATCATGTCCGTCGCTTCGAATACGACGGGCTTGATGTCCGTCCGTTTGAGGAGCTCGTAGGCGGCCGTAAGACCTGCGGGACCTGCGCCGGCAATCACTGCAATCTTGGACATAGGTTGCAGTAGTGTACTGAAGTTCTGGAAGAATTCGAAGCATTGAAGCGCGCGGGAAGCTCGCCTGCGGGCGAGCAGGCATCCATCGCTGGGAATCATTTTGATGCCTTTAACTTCACCCGGAGCAAGTTGCCTACCTGCGCACCATTGGACGATCTCAGAAGACAGCAGGCTCGATCTTTTCCTTCTTCTTGAAAATGAACCCATGCGACAGGCTGTAATTCCAAATCGCAATCACGCCGATTGCAAGGAGCTTGGAGATAAAGTAGTGCAGGCCGACAGCATGCAGTGCAGTCGAAAGGGCGGCATTGAGCGCGATGGCGACTCCATACACCATGGTAAACTTAAAAATCTGATGCGCAAACTTCCGTTCATGATTTCCGAACGTGATGAATTTGTTCACGATGAAGACGAAGCTCGCGCCCAGGATCGAGGAGCAGACAAAGGCGATGCGCGGATCGAGAGAGACATACTCAACGAGCAGCGTCAGCGAGAGGAGATCGATCAGGGAGCCGATGCCGCCGGCCACGATAAACTTCATCCCCTGCGAGAGGTGCTTCCGGACAAAGGGATGACTGAGCATTCGTTTCATGCGCGCGGTAAAACTATATTCTTGCATATATTGACCGCTTCTTTCAAGTGTAAGCTGAGCCACAGGATAAACGCCGCATCCACAAAAAGAGGTACGAGAAAGAAGGATTTTCCGAGTAAAAATACGTCCTTGAACTGCAGATAAAAATAGAACCATTGGAAGTGCAGGGTGGCGAGAACAATGGGAATCCATAGGGGATGTTTTCTCAGAACCGGAAGTGAAGCCAGGATCAGAAAGAGAATCCCCGTCTCCATATAGAAGTGATCCATGTGATCGATCGCCACGTTGAGACCGATGCCGATGAGAAATCCGAGCAGTAATGCGAGTGAGAGTCCTCTTGCCCCGCGTAGTCCGCCCGAGGCGGACGAAGTGGGGTTGAAATAGTCTTTCGGACTGAGGAGACTGAAGAGGCCGAGGAATATGAGGATGGGCGTCGTATGCATCAGGTTGCCTTGAGCGGTTTTCGCCGGATTCGGGAAGTAGAAGTTGTGGACGGAGAAGAGCATCTGGAGCGCGTGCGCGGCATTTCTGATCATGCCGGCGGGTCCTTGCCACACGCCGACGGCGTCAAACTCTTCATGAACACCGACGTGGATCTTCCCCGCCTGCAGGAACTGCATGAGGAGATACACGACCGGAATGGAGAGGCCGAGAATCACCTGGTCGTAACGACGATAGAGAGGTTTCGTATTGTCCGCGGTGAGCACGATGAGGAGCGGCAAGAGTGCGGCCGCAAACGGAAGTGAGATGAGCGAGAATCCGAAGGGAAGCCACGTCCACCTGGAACGGATTGCCGCGAGAAAAAGCGTGAGGAGAATCAGACAGTGATAGGTGGCAACCATCCATCCTCTGAGGGAGGAGAAGGACAGAAACGGCATCATCGCCATGATCGTCGCAAAGATGATCCCGTGCCACGTTGACCGGAAAAGTGCGCGACCTGCGAGGAACGCAAAGAGCGGAATAAGCATGCCGGAGAACATCTGGAATTCGATCTGCGCGATGGGCGAACGGGTGATCCAGTACCAGGGCACCGCAACGATGTTCATGCCATGGAAACCGGAAATACTCAAATCGAGCGTACCGCCCGCGAGCTTCTCGATAAATTCCTGGAAGAAGAAATGGTCGTCCGTGGGAAACGGCGTTGCACTCACCATGCCGATGGCAACGGCAAGGACGAGGAGGAAAATGTAACCCCAGGCGAGGAGATCGGAGCGGGACAAGGACATACGGAATATCGTAGCACGCGCATCTTGCGCGTGGTCGCAGGGGGCTTCTAGCCCCTGCCGATGACCGGCTTCTCGAATGGCCGAGGACGGCCATTCGACCGCGTGCGGGATGCACATGCCACGGGTCGTGATGACGAATGCATCCACCACTCCATCGTCCGCTTCACGCCTTCGTCGATCTCTGTCCACGGAAACGCGCGCAGATTCTTGTGCACGGGCAACCGGGGGATGGTTCGGATACCGACATGATGAGAAGAGTCGAACGCAATCGGAAGGCTGGGTTTCACAATGTCGCGGATCTGCTCCGCAAGCTCCTTGAGCGTGATTGTTGAAGCATGCGTCAGATACTGCACTCCGACCGCTTTCGCTTCGATAAGCGCGAATACGGCCTGGACCGCATCTT
>JBBTTQ010000124.1:0-9878 GCA_038064175.1 Patescibacteria group bacterium | reverse complement strand
GCTTGCTGCGGAAAAGAGAGTCCAGAGCTTGCTCTGGGGTTCATACCAATGATTCGATGGTCGTGTTGATGACAGTGTACGCCGCACCGACGTCGTGGACTGCGCTCACTCCAGGAGACACAACCGGCATCAAGTTCGGTATCAGTAACGTCAAGGAAGTTATCTACGGCGGTGATAAATTTGTCGCCGTGGGCAATGACGGCAAAGCCTCCTATTCCAGCGACGGCATTACGTGGACAACCCTGACACCCGGCGTAAACAGTGGTATCAAATTTGATACAAACGCTGCGAATTCCATTGCGTATGGCAACGGTACGTTCGTTGTTGTTGGTCAGAGTGGCATGGCCTCCTATTCCAGCGACGGCATTACGTGGACATCTCTTACGGTCGGTCTTGGCAGCGGCATTCAGTTTAACACAACACATGCTTTGTCCGTCACTTATGGCGGTGGTAAATTTGTCGTCGTGGGTGCGAGTGGTATGGCCTCCTATTCCAGCGACGGCATTACGTGGACCGCTCTCACCGTCGGTCTCGGCAGCGGCATCCAGTTTGATACAACCGATGCCAACTCCGTCATCTACGGTAGTGATAAATTCGTCGTTGTCGGGTCCAGCGGCGAAGCTTCGTATTCCGCGGATGGCATTACGTGGACCATTCTGACACCAGGTGTTGTCACCGGTATCAAGTTCGGTACAAATTCGGCCAATGCCGTTAACTTCGGTAACGGGACATTCGTCATTACAGGTAGGAGCGGAAGAGGTTCTTATTCGACGGATGGCATCACCTGGACAGCTCTCGCACTTGATCCCAACGACGGCCTCAAGCTGAATCCGAGTTCCGGTAACAGTGTCACATACGGCAACGGGACGTTTATCGTCATGGGCGACGCCGGCAAAGTCTCCTATTCCACTGACGGCATCAGCTGGACTTCACTGCCGGCCGGAGACACAACCGGTATCAAGTTCGGTACCACTACAAGCGTTAATGGCGCGGCCTTCGGTGCAAGCACGTATGTCGTCGTGGGTGATAACGGGATAGCTTCGTACTCCATTGTTGCGAGTACAGCTGTCGCTTCTGCAGGTGGACGCAACAATGCAACACTCCGCAGTACGCTGAAACGAGACGTGCCTTCCGGAGGAGGGATCGCACAAGCACAAGAAGAAGAGAAAATAAGGATGGAAGAGTGGAATGCCAGCCAACTTCCAGGCTTGCCGTCTGTGCCCCTTCGAGTGACCTCGCTCAATCAAAATCGTACGTCGAGAGATGATGAGAGAAAAACAGCCGGACTTCTAAAAATTCCCGCCCGCAAGGGAAGAACGACGCTGAGGGAACACGCAGTCTCGGTGGAAAATTCGCCGGAAATAGAAATATCTCTTCAGCAGCAGCGGATCTGCCAAAGAGTACTTAGTCGCTTTTTTGGCAACAGTACGATGCTTGATCGTATCAATAAAAGGCTCCAGAACCAGCTTGGATTTCAGTGTTCATAATCCGGGGGAACAATGAAGCTCCCCCGGAAACATTGAAGATGTGAGATTTATTCGGCCAGGACGGGCTCCGGGAGGACAGGTTCCGTCGAAAGGACAGGGTCTGAGGAAACGGGAGCAGGATCAAGACCAGCATCAACGGCAGGCTCTTCAGCAGGGACAGAATCCAACACCGGTTCCGGTGCAGGCTCTTTCGTCACGGGAGAGATGATTTTGACTTCCCCGGCATCATCGATCGGTTCGAAGCCGTTGCCGATTTCCGGGGAGCCCTCGACCGGTCGTGTGAGGATGGGTTCCGGTTCAGGTTCGGCTTCGATCGGAATAATTTTCTTCTTCCCTTCTCCCGTACGGTCTCCGCCGCCGTCATCCGTGCGCATACGTGCCTGGTAGACGGGATAGGCGTCGAGCACGCGTTTGTCTGATCGGAGCGCTGCGGCCCAGGCTTCGGGATCGGCGACGCTGCCCTCCGTCGTTTGCCACAAGTGCAGGTTCTGGCTCATGTTGGGGTAGGAAAATGACACGGTCGCGCCGTATTCCTCTGCGATGCGTTTCGGGTTCACGGTGCACGCGAGATTCACGATGAATTCGCCCAGGAAATCACCGGACTCCGGAGAAGAGCGCTGGTACGGGGAGTACACGTCGGTCGATGGACCCGCGAGTTGCACGGTGCCGCCGGCACTCGTTTGCGCCGCGCAGTAATCGTATCCTTCCGGCGGTTCCTTCTCTACGACGGGGCACATCCCTTCATGCGCAATATCCGTTCCTGCCTGCTTTGCGAAGCAGGCGTTGCTGTACGTCTGTCCGTCGGCGCCGCAGACGGGGTGCTCCCCGTCCGTGTCACACCGCTCCGTCCCGGGGAGCAGCTTATACAAAGCATCGAGGGGGCCGGAAACGAGGAAGTTGGCCGGCGTATTGCCTCCTTCATGGACTGTCGCTATAAGAGCAAATTCCCGGTTCTCGGGATTCACCGAGAAGCCAAGCGTATACACAAACCTGTTGGCAGGGGATCCGACGCCCATCGCCTCCAGGACCGAACGGAAATCGTATGATTCCGACGCGCCAGTATCCGTGTCGAAGACATTGAGGACATGCGTATGCGGAGCGCGCTGACCGTTATGCACATCACTCACGAAAAAACTCAGGATGTGCCCTTTCGGATCTTCGTGACTTATTTCCGGAGCGCGCAGATATCCGGGGAAGGACGTCCACGTCGCTTCGACGGTAGCGGTTTGATCTTCCGAAAGACGGATGAGGCTCGAGACTCCATTTGGGGAACTATTGACATCATGCACGGCCAGCAGAGGCGAGCGGCGGATCGCCTGGAGTTCCGAGACGTTTACGCCCGGATCGAGAGGCAGATTGATTTGCGACAGGGGAGCGAGACCTGCCTCCGTCACGCTGAAGTAGCGCAGAAGAACTTCGCTCATTTCATAGCTGTGATCTCCGTGGCCGAAGACGAGGACGGAATCATCCTGGAAGCTGATATGTCCGAAGGACTCATTCGGGTGTCCGAGGGGGAGTGAGAGCGACTGCAGAAGAGAACCATTCCGGGCATAGCGGTCGAGAAAGTACCGGGGAGGAGTCATGGCCCAGAGATTGCCTTCCTCGCGCAAGACATAGACAAAGCCTTCGTCATCCACAGCCGTGTCGATGAATCCCCCCTGTGAACTGAACGCATTGGCCGTGTCCAGATAGTGCCGGAGACCGGCAATCCGGAATGAATGCATCTCTCCCGAGTTGAGGTCATATGCTTCCATCTCCGTATATTCAATGATGGGCCCGCCGCTCACTTCCTGAACGCTGCGCGCTTCCGAGAAGAGAGCCAGTTCTTCGTCCGGCGACACGCTGCCGACGGTGATCCGGCCGAGCGATCTCGAGAAGGAAATGCTTTCCTCGCCGGTTTCTGGATAGAGGAGGGAAGCGGCCTTCGCGCCGACGGTCGCCTTTCGTCCGTAGACGAGCACGCGCCCGTCCCGGAGATAGATGATATTCCCTTCCTGCGAAGACAGCTCCGTCGGGAGCACGGTTATCTTCTTGAGGATTTTTTCCGGAGACGATTCCTTGGATTTCGTATTTTCCTCAGTGGAGTACCCGCCCGTGGATTCTTTTGTCGAAGGAGATTCGCTTACGATGCTGGCTTTCATCACGGAATATCCTCTGCCAGGATCCGGCGTGTACGCTGAACGGAACGTATCCCGCGAAGATGCACGGACCTGGTGAACGCGCGTCGATGTGTCCTGATACGGTGCGGAGTACACGGTGGGACTCCTGAAGCCGAGGCTGCTCAGCAACAGGAGCGTCAGTGTCACCAGTGACAAAAACGGATGAATGGGAACGTGAGAATGTCTTATATTCATAGATGGTTTGGGAGGAGATCGCTTGATGTAATATCATAACTTGTAGAAGCATGCAACAAATGCCTTTGTGCCTATCTTGCTCTTCTGAGGCTGTACGCCATAAGTCTCCTTCGTCTCGTGTATCGGGACAGTCTCCGATTTTGCTTCTAAAACTCTGAATAACCATACAAACATGCCATGCGGAATTCATTCGCCAAAATACAGCGCAGACCAAGGACGTAGTCGAAGGGAGAATGTGTCGCTTGATTCGGTATTATGCGTACGCCGGCGCCGTGTGGTTAAAGAAGACGAAGACCGCGAGCAATGTGAAGAGCGCCCAGCGCCGCCACGGCGGAAGTTTCCCTTCACCGAAGAGCGCGCCCGCGAGAAAGGCGATTGCCCAGATCAGCGGAGCGACGTAGAGACCTTTTGCGGGACCCCATCCCGCGAACGGCTCCGAGTAGAGGTACCATAGGAACGCGGCAAATTGCAGAAGTCCGAATGTGAAAAGAACGATGCCCAGCCTTGTCCAGACGGAATGCCACTTCAGTTCCAGCAGAAACGTGGGAAGCCCCGCGAGGATCAGCATGGGAAACACCCAGAGGTAGAGAATGCCCGCCCCCTTGGCTGCCCCGTTCGTGGGGCCCAAAAACTGATCCTTGAGCCAGAGATCCCGCCAGGTGTCCGCAAACCGAAGCACGTCGTAATCGCGATGGAGGATTCCTTTCTCCAGGTGCACCGGAGCGGCATCGAAGAAATTCGTGAAGAATCGGACGGGATTTTCATCGCGTTTCTTGCGCGCTTCCTTGAATGCGTCGGTGACGATCCAATCGCCGTTATTGGGGAAGAACGTCCCCTCCGTCACGTAGTACCGGACGTAGTAGTAGGGAAAGGAAATCGCTCCCGCGAAGAAGCTCAGCGCTATCGAGATGAGGACTGCTTTCCACCAGCGCCTATCCAGAGGACTGAGCGCCGCAACCAGGGGGGGGATTGTAAGGAGCAGAATTCCGGAGAATTTCGTGAGGAGAGCAAAAGCGAGAATGCTGATCGCCAAAACCCCGCAGGCGGCACATCGCCACGGATGTTTTTTGACGTTCTTCGTCAGTGGATCCGTTCCCCAGAACAGGCGAATGCCGCAGTAGAGGACGGCTGCCGCACATGCGAGGAGGATGCTCTCCAGATTCATACCCGACACGATAAAAATCTGCAGCGGGACAGAGGCTGCCACATAGAGGAAGACGATGGAGGCAGGACGGTGGAGGATCTTTAGGTATTGAAGCGTCTGCCGCAGCAGAAAAAACGTCGCGAGGCCGAAGAGCGCCGATACGATTTGGATACTGACTTCCGGGCTCAGCCCCAGCAGGTGGAACGATCGCGCCAGGAGAAATCCCATCGGCGGGTGATAGCTGTAAAAGGTCTCGCGGATGGGAAGGTCGGGATGCCCCCAGGTGAGTTTCTGAAGCATTTCCAGATGCGCACCTGTGTCAAAACCTGCGGGACGTCCGAACGTTATGACAAAGAGACAAAACCTGCTGAAGAGGAAAATGAGGAGAAGGAGACGCTCGATCAGGCGCAGCGGCGGTTTCTTTTGTTTTGCGATCCATCCGCGCACGAACGAGGCGATTCCGAGGTCCATGGAGGCAGTATACAACGGACTTGTTTGCGAGTTTACGGGTTTCGGGTTTACGAGTTCTCTCTTTTTTACAATCATTATTTGTTAACCCGTAAACTCGCAACTCGCAAACTTCATCGCTTCGCGATGATCTTTCGTGACTGCTCCCGCAAAACGAGCTATCCTGTCTCCGTGTCTGCACTTCCTCCAAGATCTCCGCGAACGCGGCAACAGTGGCTTTTGAGTTTTCTACTCATGGGTTCGCTCATCTTGCTGTCTCTGTACTATCTCACCAATCCAGAGCGCCTGGCGGATCAGCAGTATGCGAATGCGCGAGAAGTGCCCTTGAGTGAAATCACCCGGGGCTATGCGGAGCAGGAGTTTGACCGTATTCTCATCCAGGACAACAAGGTCTATGCGGAGCTGAAGTCCGGCGACGTGTGGCAATCCTATAAGGGCAACGAAGATTCCCTCGCGGAGCTCGGTTGGAACAATCCCAAGAACAAAACGATCGTCGAGGTTGAAAACCGCGAAGCCACGAACATGCTCCTGGCTGTCCTGCCGGATCTCTTTTTCTTCATCTTGATTATCAGCGGCGTCATCTGGCTCTTCCGCGGCATCGCGCGGAGCCAATCCACCGCTCTCAGCTTCGGGAAATCGCGCGCGCGGATCGCGGATGCGAGGCAGGTGAAAACGCGCTTTATCGATGTCGCCGGAGCCGAGGAGGCGAAGGAGGAACTCCTGGAAGTCGTCGATTTCCTGAAGAATCCGAAGAAGTACATCGGTCTCGGCGCCAAGATACCCCGCGGCGTGCTCCTCGTCGGCGCGCCGGGAACGGGGAAGACGCTCCTGGCTCGCGCCGTTGCCGGAGAGGCCGGCGTGCCGTTCTTCTCCATCGCAGGATCCGAGTTCGTCGAGATGTTCGTCGGCGTCGGCGCGAGCAGAGTGCGCGATCTCTTCGCGCGGGCGAAGCGCAATGCGCCGTGCATCATTTTCATCGATGAAATTGACGCCGTTGGCCGCCAGCGCGGAGGCGCGGGATTCGGCGGCGGTCACGACGAGCGCGAACAGACCTTGAACCAGATTCTCACGGAGATGGACGGATTTGAGCAGGGGACGAATGTCATCGTGATGGCGGCGACGAACCGCCCGGATGTCCTCGATATAGCGCTACTGCGGCCGGGACGGTTCGATCGTCGCGTCTTCATCGACAAGCCCGATCTCATAGCGCGGCAGCAGATTCTGGAAGTCCATGCCCGGAACAAGAAGATCGCCAAAAATGTCCGCATCAAAGACGTTGCCAAGCAGACCGTGGGACTCACGGGTGCGGATCTCGAAAATATCATGAACGAGGCGGCGATCTTCGCTGCCAAGCGCCGACATCCCGCCGTCAACCAGCGCGATCTCATCGATGCGGTCGAGAAGGTCACCATCGGTTCCGAGAAGAAGTCCAGAAAGCTCACGCAACATGAAAAGGAAATCACCGCCTACCACGAACTCGGGCATGCGATCGTGGGACATCTGTGTCCCTCCTCCGATCCGCTCCATAAGATATCCATCGTGTCGCGCGGTTCGGCGCTCGGGGTCACGTGGTTTTTGCCGCAGGAGGATCAGTACACGACCAGCCAAAGCAAGTTCCTCGATGAGATCTGCGGTCTCCTCGGCGGCCGCGCAGCGGAAGAAATTGTCTTTAACGAAATCACGACGGGGGCGTCAAACGACATTGAGCGCGCGTCGCAGATCGCCCGCAACATGGCCATGCGCTACGGCATGGGCAGCGACGCGATCGGCATCGTCGCTTATGGCGAACGGCAGGGAACGATCTTCACGGGGGTCGACCCGAGCCTCAGCCGCAACTATTCCGAGGACATGGCCATGCAGATCGACGCATTCGTCCGGAAAGCCATCGCCGATCAGTATCAGCGCGCGAAAGGAATGCTCCTCAAATACCGCGGCAAACTCGAGGATCTCGTGAAGATCCTCCTCCAGAAAGAAACCATGAGCGTCGCGGAATTCCTCGAGGTCTTCGAGGGCCGCGTGGAGAAAATAGAGCAGGCGAAAGCGGATGAGGAGCGCAAGGCGGAAGAAGCCGGAGAACTTCCAGAGGTGACGGCTGTGGAGGATGAGGAAGCGGCTGAGTAACGATTTCGTAGCGACAAGGATAGTGTAGAATGCCCTCAATGTTCTCTGCCCTCTCCCCCCTGGATGGCCGCTACAACGATACCGTCGATCCTCTGCGCGCGTACTTTAGCGAGGAAGCGCTCCATCGGGCGCGCGTTTTCATCGAAGTGAGTTACCTTTCCGCGCTCGCGAATGAACCGAAAGTGAAAGAGCTCAAAAAATTCACGAAGGCGCAGGAGACGGCGCTCAAGAAAATCGTCGATGAATTTTCAACGAAGGACGCGGAAGCCATTCGCAAGATCGAAAAAACGACGAAGCACGACGTGAAAGCAGTGGAATATTTTCTGCGGGACAAGGTGAAGCTGATTCCGGGCCTCAAGAATGCCTCCGAATTCATTCACTTCGGTCTGACGAGCGAAGACGTGAATAATTTGGCCTACGGCGTTCTCATCAATCAGGCATTGCAGGACGTCATCGTTCCTGCGCTGCACGCGTTTTTGGAACAATTTCTTTCGCTCATTGATCAATGGAAGGGGATCCGGCTCCTCAGTCTCACGCACGGCCAGCCGGCGACACCGACCTCGGTCGGCAAGGAGCTCATGGTCTTTGCGACGCGCCTGGAGCGGCAGCTGAAGAAACTCGAAGACTTCCACATGCAGGGCAAATTCGGCGGAGCCGTCGGGAACTTTTCCGCGCACAGAGCGGCGTACCCCGATGTCGCGTGGGAGGAATTCGGCGTTGCATTCGTTTCCTCGCTCGCCCTCGAACCGATCCTCTTCACCACCCAGATCAATCCCCACGACGATCTTGCGGAACTCTCGCACCTCTTCTGCCGCATCGACAGCATCCTTCTCGATTTCTGCCGCGACATGTGGCTCTACATTTCCCGCGGCGTCTTCCGCCAGAAGATCGTCAAAGAGGAAGTGGGCTCCTCCACCATGCCGCACAAGGTGAATCCCATCGACTTCGAAAACGCGGAAGGGAATCTCGGTCTTGCGAATGCGCTCTTCCTGCACTTCGCGGAAAAATTGCCGATCAGTCGTCTGCAGCGCGACCTCAGTGACAGCACCGTCCAGCGCAACCTCGGCGTCGCGTTCGGTCATCATCTCTTGGCCGTGGCATCCATCCAAAAAGCTCTCCCCAAGCTCGCCATCGATCCTTCGCAGATTCAGCGCGAACTCGATCTGCACCCCGAGGTTGCAGCGGAAGCGATCCAGACATTGCTTCGCAAGCGCGGGGTCGGCGGTGCGTACGAAAAGCTCAAGGAACTGACGCGCGGCGAGAAGGTGACCAAAGAGCAGTTGAAATCATTCGTTGACGGGTTACCGCTTTCCGCTGACGAAAAAAAACGGCTGCAGCAGCTCATCTGAAGCAGGCAACCGCACCCCGCAGGCGCGGGGTGCGGTCTTCCATAAATAAGAGGAAAACTGCGGCCAAGCGCAGTGTATGTATGACCTTTATTTGGGTGGAATCACCTTCCGCATCTGCTACACTCTGCGGGCTCTCGATCTTTTTTAGGGTGCCAACCCTCGCGGACCTTACAAAAATCTGTCGCGAAGCCGGGCTTTGCCCGGCTGGAGCGACACGATAAAGGGAAAGGGGTGTCCATGAGGGGAAAACAGTTAGGTTTTCCACTCACGCTTTGCCCAGGTGGCGGAATTGGTAGACGCGCACGCTTGAGGGGCGTGTATCCGTAAGGATGTGGAAGTTCGAGTCTTCTCCTGGGCACCATTCGATTCGTCCGTGCGAGAATTCGTCAATATGATATCATATTGACAGTTCATGTTCATCACCCTTACCTGCCGTTACCATTACTGATCAAGGATTGGTCGCATCCGCATGCGATCTGTGCGATACTGCGGCCATGCAAACACCCGGGGCTGCCCCCAAACGGTGGTCCGATATTTCCTGGCACACGCTCCCTTCCGAGCGCGTTCTAGCGCTCCTGGGGTCCGCTCGCGAGCGGGGACTCCCTGAAACGGAGGCGGAGGAGCGACTCCGGGAATTCGGGAGAAATGTGCTGACGGCGGCGAAGAAGATTTCCCCGTGGGAACTGTTTTTGGGTCAATTCAAAAATGTTCTCGTCGTCATTCTCCTCCTGGCTGCGTTGCTTTCCGGAGTGTTTGGGCACGTGACGGAATTTGCGGCGATCACGGTGATCGTCCTCTTCGCGGTCTTTCTGGGTTTTATCCAGGAGTACAGGGCGGAGCGCGCCATCGAAGCGCTGAAGCGCATGGCGGCGCCGGGGGCGACGGCGCTCCGCGGCGGCGAGGAGCGCGAAGTGCACGCCGAAACGCGTGTTCCGGGCGATATCATCCTTCTCGG
>JBBTTQ010000123.1:0-2137 GCA_038064175.1 Patescibacteria group bacterium | reverse complement strand
CATGGCGGCGCTCTCCCGCGCGGATATGCCGATGGAGGATCGGAAGCGTTTCTATCTTTACGTCGACGAATTCCAGAACTTCACGACGGACGCCTTCGCAACGATCCTTAGCGAAGCGCGTAAATATGAGCTCGGTCTCATCATGGCGCACCAATACATCGGTCAGCTCGTCGGCAAGACCGCGGAGTACGAGCAGGCGAACACGAAGATGCGCGACGCCGTCTTCGGCAACGTCGGTTCCATCCTGAGTTTCAAGATCGGCGCCGAGGACGCCGAGTACATGGCGAAGGAAATGGCGCCGGTCCTCTCCGAGCAGGACGTCATCGGCATTCCGAACTTCCACTGCTACGTGAAACTGAATATCAATAACACGACCTCGCGCCCCTTCAGCATGGCGACGATCTACGACGAATCGAAGCGCAACCCGAAGCTCGCCGCCCTCATCAAGGAGTACAGCCGGATGAAGTATGGCCGGAAGAAAGTGTTTGTGGATCAGGAGATCGAAGACAGAATCGGCATCATCAGGTGAGTGGAAATATAACTTTCCCGAAGAGCGGACATTCGTGGCCGCGGTAAGCAATCGGATGGTGTCATTTCCCCCTTTGTTTGCTATGATCGAACTCCTATGCCCTCCTTCAGCGATCTCAAAAATGCCTACAAACTTCAAAAAGAAGCCAAGCGCGTGAAAAAAGAATTGAAGCACGTCTATGTGGAGGCGGAAGCCGAGGGCGTCAAAGTCGTCGTGTCCGGGGAACTCGAGATTATAGCGATCGAGATCGCGCCGGGAACACCCATCGAACGAATTCCAATCCTTCTCAGAGACGCACTCAACCGAGCGATCAAAAAAGCACAGGTTGTTTCCGCCGAGCGCATGCAGGGGATTATGGGGCAGATGGGCATCGGCACGGGTTCCGCCGAGCAATAAATCATTTCATTCCTTGATTTCGTGAAGCTCCTCCTTCGCATTGCCGGTGTTCTTCTTGTCTTCTGCATCCTTGGATTCGGATGGTACCGCTGGTCGCTCAGGCCGATGGACCCGGGCGTGGAAACCCGGACGACGGTGAAAATCCCGAAGGGATCTTCCGTGAAGGATATCGCGAATGTTTTGAAAGATAAGAACCTCATCCGTTCCAGATTCGCATTTCTGATCTACGTCCGTTCCAAGGGGATCGATCGGTCTCTCCAGGCGGGAATGTTCATTCTGAAGCCGAACCTCAGTGTGACCGAAATCGCAGAAGCGCTCCGGAAAGGGATTGCGGACGAGGGCATCATTACTATCCCTGAGGGATTCACGGTGAAAGACATCGACGCGGTTCTGGCGGAGAAAGGGATCATCGACGAGGGCGAGTTTCTTTCGTGTACGCAAACCTGCGACGTGTCGCAGTTCGCTTTTCTTCCGGCTGGCAAAGATCTCGCGAAGCGCGGCGGGCAGGTGGAGGGATACCTTTATCCGGATACGTACTTCATCGTCCTCGACGACTTCACGCCGGAGTCATTCCTGAAACGACTCCTGAAAACATTTGAGACGAAAGTGATCGACGGTCTTCATGAGGATTTCAAAAAAACCGATCGTTCGATGCATGATATTGTCACGATGGCGTCACTCATCGAAGAAGAAACGCGCACGAACGATGAGCGCCCTACGGTTTCGGGCATTCTCTGGAAACGGTTCGATGCCGGCGCAGGCCTCGGGGTCGACGCGACCGTGCGGTACATCCTCGAAAAACCGACAGGCGCACTCACTGTTTCCGATCTTAATTCGAATTCACTCTATAACCTCCGGAAATTCCGTGGCCTCCCGCCCGGTCCCATTGCAAGTCCGAGTCTCGCGAACATCAGGGCGGCGCTCCACCCTAAGGAAACTCCATATTGGTATTACCTGCATGACACCGACGGGCAGATTCATTACGCCGAAACCAACGAGGATCACAACATGAATAAATACAAGTATTTGCGTTAGGGAAGCTCTGACAAACTTACCATCAGCGAAAAACCGCGAATTCATTCGCACTGCCTTGGATGATATGCGGGAACGAGCAACGCATTTTCGGCGGATTAGTAATGTTTTAAACGCGAAGTGGTATCTAGTGTAGTGTAACTGAAATAACTTTACAAACAACTCTGTGTGCGCTACCAT